>JAFZOC010000113.1 GCA_017550765.1 Oscillospiraceae bacterium | reverse complement strand
TCGATCTTGCCCTCCTTGGGCTCGGTGGCGTGCATGTTCTCCCCCATGCAGATATCCCGCAGGATCTCCGCCGCCTCGTTCTCGTGGAGCATGTTCTCGTTGTTCTCCCAGATATAGATGTGGTCCTTCCCCACGCTCAGCAGCACGGGCACGTCCTCGGGCCGGATGATGTGTCCCTTGCGGAACACCGGCGCCTTGGTGACGCCCCGGATGATCTGGGTGATGTCGTGGCAGAGCACGTGGCCCACGGCCTCTTCGGTCTTCATCAGTTTCATGTGATAAGGTCCTTTCCTGCAGTTTATCATCTATGCGAATAGTAAATAAATGCGATTCGCTCTTGTCACATTATAAAGGATCCCTGTATGAAAGTCAATTCCTGCGTTCAAGTTCTTTTGGTCTCAAAGGAGCAGCCGTTCTTTCCGGGCAAGGCACAGAAAAAGGGCCCGTCATCCCGAGAGGCGCCCGGGATGACGGGCTCTTTTTCATCGTTCATTCGATGGGCGTCAGGTACTTCACGCAGAAGGGCTTGACCTTCCCCCGGTCGTAGACATGGAGGGTGCAGCGGTGCAGGCGCTCGATGTTCAGGTCCATGGCGTCCTGGAAGGCCATGGCCGAGAGGGTCAGGCTCTCGTGGCGCAGCCGGTAGAGGAAGGTATCGAAGCCCATGTCCCTCGCGATCGGTCTCTCGGGAGCGGGCTCTGCCGGCTCCCGGCGCCAGTGTCGGGCCACATAGCCCCGGTTGTCCCGGGCGCTGCCTTTGCAGCGGGCAGACTGTGTGATGGAGCTCATGGGACGCAGGCTGCCGTCCGGCTCCACCAGGTAAAGGGCGTGGAAGCCGCAGAGGGGATGGTCGCAGCGGGAGGGCATGAAGCTCTCCACCGGGATCCCCGCCTGGTCGCTGAGATCCGTCATCAGTTCGTCCAGGGTGTAGCGGTCCTCGTCCCCCGGCGTCCCGGGGTAGCGTCCCAGGAAGGTCACGGGCTGGAAGTGGACCGCCCGCACCCCCGGCGAGAGCCGGGCGGCCAGCTCTACGATCGCGCCCAGGTCGCCGTCGTTGACGCCCCGGACCACCGTGGGCACCAGCGTGACCCCCAGCCCCTGCTCCGCGCAGACGCGGATCGCCTCCAGCTTCGTCTCCAGCAGAGGCCGGCCCCGCAGGGCCTCATAGATCTCGTCCCGGGTCCCGTCGAACTGGAGGAACACGATGTCCAGTCCCGCCTCCGCCAGCTCCCGCGCAAGGCCCGGGTCCCTGGCCAGACGGATGCCGTTGGTGTTCAGCTGCACATAGCTGCAGCCGGCCTCCTTGGCAAAGCGCACCAGCTCCGGCAGATCGTCCCGCTGGGTGGGCTCCCCGCCGGAGAGCTGCAGCAGCGGGTCGCCGCACTGGCGCACGATGTCCCGGATCTGCTCTTTCAGTTCCTCCAGGCTCGGGTCGTCCTCCGCCGCGCCGCCGTTGGCGAAGCAGAAGCGGCAGCGCAGGTCGCAGCGCCGGGTGACCTCCAGCAGGGCGCAGCAGGTGCCGGACTCGTGCTCGCCGCAGATGCCGCAGTCGCCCGGGCAGCGCAGGCCCTGCTCCGGCGGCAGGGGCGGCGTCTCCAGGAGCCAGCGGTCCCAGTCGACCCTGCCCCGCCACACGGGCACGCGATAGCTCCCGTGTTCCGGGCAGCGCTTCTCCAGGAAGATCTGGCCGTCCTCCTCCCGGACCAGCCTCGCCGGGAGGCCCCGCAGGCAGACGGGGCAGACCGAACGCGTCTCGCGGATGCTCGTCCCCATATCACTCCCCCAGTCCGAAGTGGTCCTTCAGGAAGACCGTGAGCTCCAGCTGATACCGCTCGGACACGTCCCGGACAGCGGTCCCGATCAGCCTGTCCAGGGTCCGGTCCGGGCAGACGGCGCTGGTGTTGAGCAGCACCGCCAGATCCGTGCAGGGCCCCGCAAAGCGGTGGGAGATCTCCACCGGGCTGTCCACGCCCAGCAGGTCCACCTTGCCGTAGTCCCCCTCCGCTCCCCAGGCCAGGAGCTTGAGATGGGGGATCTCGCAGCCGGCGGCCCGGATCTCCGTCTGGATCAGGCGCGCCAGGTCCAGCAGATAGGCGTCGCCGTCGAAGGTGTCGCAGCAGACCAGGGCCCGGTACTGGAGGTAGTATTCGCTCAGGCTGTCCATGGCGCTCTGCAGGTCCTCGGCCTCATAGTCGATCTCCGGGTGACGCAGAGAGGCCCGCCCGTCCCGCAGCGCGCGGCAGAGCGCGTCCAGGCCCTGGCCGGTCCTGGCGCTGACCGCCAGTTGCTGCGTCCAGGGATAACGCGCCGCCAGCCACGCCAGGTCTGTCTCCCGGGCCCGCTCGTCCAGCAGATCGCATTTGCTCAGCACGATGAGGTCCGCCTCCCGGAGCTGGGCGTCCAGGATATGGCCCATGTCCCCGGCCCGGCCTTCCCGCAGCAGCGCCACGTTCCGCGGCTCGATCAGCACGGTGAAGGGCGCCAGGGCGAACTGCCCGGGATAGCTCTCCGTCAGGCCGTGGTACACATGTTCCTGGGCGCCCACGCCGAAACCGGGGATGTCCGAGACCACCAGCTCGCAGCCCTCGGCATACAGGTCCTCCAGCTGCGCGGTCAGCACGTCGTGGCAGAAGCAGATGCACTCGTCGGTGATCTGCACGGCCCTGCAGCCGGAGCGCTTCGCCAGTTCGTGGTCCGCCAGGGTCACGCCCGCTCCCAGGTCGTTGGAGATCATGGCGGCTCTCCCATAGTGTTCCGTGGCATAGCGCGTCAGGGCCATCATGGCGCTGGTCTTCCCCGCGCCGAGACAGCCGCTGATCACGGCGAACTTGCGCATGACGGCGCTCCCCCTTCCGATCTGTCTGATGTAAAAGATGTGTATCCGGTGCAGCGGCCATGCCGCCGCGCCGAGCTGTGAAGCGGCTCAGCGGAACGCCACGCCGCGTTTGGCTGTCACATGTCCCATTATAGCGCGCCGGTCGGTGCTTGAAGAGGTCTTTGTGTGAAAAGCTCTCTGTGCTCTCGTGTGAAAAGCTCTCACTGCTCCCAGCGGGCGGATCTGCCCATCTTTCCCCGCGCCACACGCAAGGGACGCCCCGCGCCATCCCGGCGCGGGGCGTCTGTTTTCAGTCGTATCGTATCTTTCCGGTATCGCCGGTGTCTGTCGTCCCTTCCGCGGATCAGCCGAGGAAGGTGGCCAGCTGGCTGTTGGCCTCGGCCACGAACTCGTTGATGCCGGCAGCCTCCAGCTTCTGCAGGAACTCGGGCAGGACCTCGTCGGGATCGGTGGCGCCGGAGCAGAGGCCGAAGGCGTACTCGGCGAAGACGTTGGCGATCGCAGCACCCTCGGTCTCGACGACGGAGCTGTCGAAGATGAAGGAGCCGTAGGGCAGCGCCTCGGCGCTGTTGTAGTAATCGGCGTACTCAGTCCACCAGTTGACGCCCTGGTCCTTGGTGGGCGGCAGGATGCGGATGTTGCCCATACCGTTGGTCCAGGGGCTGTAAGTCGCGCGGTTCTCCTGGATGAAGGTGATGGTGCCGTCGTCGTTCTTCTCGAAGGTGAAGCCCTCCAGGCCGTAGTTCAGGGTGGTCATCACGTAGGGGTCGGTGTTGAGCAGGTTCAGGAACTGCAGGGCCTTCTCGGGGTTCTTGGAGACGGTGGCGATGGCCATCATCGCGCCCTGGCCGGAGGTGGCGTCCATGTAGGGGGCGGAGGCGGGGACCATGCGCACGTCGATGCCGCGGGCGTTGGAGAAGTCGATCTCACAGCCGTAGGCGTAGGACTGGGTGCTGATCAGGTAGGCGCCGCTGTTCTGGCAGGCGGTGCGGTAGTCGTTGGAAGTGCCGACGGTCTGGATGCTGGGGGAGATGAAGCCCTTCTGGGCCAGCTCATAGGTGCGGGCGGCGAAGCGGGCGAACTCGGGGGTGGCGAACTTGTTGACGATCTGGCTGCCGATGTCCTTGGAGGGGTGATCCTTGTCGTAGTAGTAGGACAGGACGTTGCCGCTGCCCAGGTCGCCGGTGACGATGGAGCTGACGTCCACCAGGCGCTCCAGCACCATGGGCTCCACGCACAGGGGATAGAAGTCGTTCTCGCCCTGGGAGGCCTTCAGGTCCTTGGCCTTCTGCAGCATCTCCTCGAACTCGGGAGAGTAGTAGTACAGACCGGCGGCGCAGACGGCGTCCACGTCATAGCCCAGCTCAGCCAGCAGCGTGCCGTTCACGTCCCAGCAGTTCTGGGTGGCGGTGTCCTTCAGGGCGGGGACGGCGTAGATGCCCTTGCCGTCATAGCCTGCGGTCTTGGCGCACTCCCAGATGCCCTCGGGGATCGTGGTCAGCAGGTCAGCGCCGTACTGGGGCAGCAGGTCGTCCAGCTTCACCCAGTAGCCGTCACGGGCATACTTGTTGTACTCGTCGGCGGACCAGTTGCAGGTGAAGTACATGTCCACGTTGTCGCCGCCGGCCAGGGCGGTCACCACAGCCGTGTCGAAGTCGCCCCAGGTGCCCCAGATGACGTCCAGCTTGACGCCGATCTTCTCGTTCAGATAGACGTTCAGCTCGTCCAGGACCTTCTTGGACGACTCAGGGGAGACGGTGCTGCCGTGGAACCAGATCTTCAGTGTGACGGGCTCCGCGGCGGCCTCGGTGGCGGTGCCGCCGGTGGTCGTGCCGCCGGTGGTCGTGCCGCCGGTGGCGGGCTTGTCCGTGCCGGCCTGGCCGCAGGCGGCCAGCGCGAACACCATGACCAGTGCCAGGAGAAGCGCGATGAGCTTTTTCATGATGATACCTCCAAAAATAAATTTGATCTCTCGTTATCCCAAACAGCTGAGCTGTCCAGTTCAGGTGTATCGGCCCGGGCCGAGCCCGTCAGCCCTTCACGGAGCCGATGGTGAGGCCGGCGACGATGTAGCGCTGGAAGAAGGGGTAGGCGCAGGCGATGGGGACCACGATCAGCACCACCAGCGCCATGCGCAGGGTCTGGGTGGGCGCCCGCATGGCCTCCTGGATGGCGGAGCTGCCCAGGGCGGACGCCATGCGGTTGAGGTCTTCCACGTGGTTCTGCAGCTCCATCAGCAGAGCCTGCAGGGGCTGGAGCACCTTGTTCTGCTTGATGTACAGCAGGGACAGGTACCAGTCGTTCCAGTAGGCCAGGGAGTTCAGCAGCGCGATCGTGGCG
>JAFZOC010000112.1 GCA_017550765.1 Oscillospiraceae bacterium | reverse complement strand
GCATGCCCAGGCCACCGGCGGGCAGACCCTGCCGCAGGTGGTCATCGTGATCGACGAGCTGGCAGACCTGATGCTCGTGGCCTCCAAGGAAGTGGAGGAGAGCATCTGCCGGGTGGCCCAGATGGGCCGCGCGGCCGGCATGCATCTGGTGATCGCGACCCAGCGGCCCTCCGCCGACGTCATCACCGGTCTGATGAAAGCCAACATCCCCAGCCGCATCGCTTTCGCGGTCTCCTCCGCGCTGGATAGCCGCATCATCCTGGATCAGGGCGGCGCGGAGAAACTGGTGGGCATGGGCGATATGCTGTATTCCCCCGTGGGGAGCGGCAAGCCCACGCGCATCCAGGGCGCTTTCGTCTCCGACGAAGAGCGGGAGGAAGTCATCCAGTTCATCAAGGAGAGTGCAGGCGAGGTCAAGCCCAACGACGATATCCTGGCTGCCATGGAGAAGGCCAGCGAGGAGAAAGCTCCGGCGGACAGCGGAAAAGGCGCCAAGGACGAGGGGACGACAGCCTCCGGCTACGACGAGATGCTGCCTCAGGCGGTGGAGGTCGTGCTGGAGACGGGCTCCTGCTCGGTCTCCATGCTCCAGCGGCGTATCAAGCTGGGCTATTCCCGCGCGGCGCGCATCGTCGACCAGATGGAGGAGCTCGGCGTCGTCGGCCCCTATGAGGGCGCAAAGCCCCGTTCGGTGGTCATCGACCGGGCAGGCTGGCAGGAGATGCAAGTGCAGCTGGGCCTTGCCAGCGACGCGGACATGAGCCTCGCCGCTGAGATGAGCGAGATGGCCGACTGACAGATCGGCCGCCAGATGATAGAGAAAGGACAAAAGGGCGTGCTGCACGCCCTTTTGGCAATGATATGATGGATCGTTTCATCCCACGAATGGACCAAACAGAAGTGGACAAGATCGGCATCCTGGGCCTGGCCCATGTGGGCGACGGTGTGTTTGAGCTTCTGACGCGGACCCGGCTGTGTCAGCTGGGGCATACCGACGCCCGGGAACTGCATCGCCTGACGGTTGCCCAGGTGCGTGCCCAGGCCCAGGCCAAGGCGGCGGAAAAGATCTTCCCAGTGCTGACAGAAGAGGAGGCGGCTGTCTTTCGCAGGGGGCGCAACGCCCATGTGCACGCCGCTCCCCACAACGCGACAGTGGCCGAGTATCACGCCGCCACGGGGCTGGAGGCCCTGTTCGGATGGCTCTATCTCCAGGGGCGCGTGGAGCGGGTTGAAGAACTGTTCACGACCATCACGGAGGATCGCCTATGCCGCTAGATGCAGTCTGTATCCACGGCCTGGCGGAGGAACTGCAGGAGCGCCTCCGGGAGAGCAAGATCGACAAGATCCGGCAGCCCGAGCGGGACATGCTGGTGCTGTCGCTGCGCGCCCGAGGGGAGGACCTGCGCCTGCTGCTGAGCGCCGGTACGGGGAGCGCCAGGGCCCATGTGACCCGCGCCAGTTATGAGAACCCCGCGGAGCCGCCCATGTTCTGCATGCTCATGCGGAAGCATCTGACCGGGGCACGGATCGTCTCCGTCACACAGCCGGACTGGGAGCGGATGCTGGTATTCGACCTGGACGCGCGCGACGAGCTCGGCACGCTGACGCGCAAGCAGCTGGTGGTCGAGAGCATCGGCCGCAGCTCCAACGTGATCCTGGTGGGGGAGGACGGGCGCATCATCGACTGTATGCGCCGGGTGGACTATGCCGGGGACGCGCTGCGGCGCCTGCTCCCGGGCTGCTTCTACAGGATGCCGCCCCGGCAGGACAAGATCCCGTTCTTCACCGCCGAGCGGGAGCTCCTGCGGGAACGGGCAGAGAGCGCGGACCGGACGGCGCCGATCGATAAATGGCTGCTGGACAGCTTCTCCGGCCTTTCCCCGCTCTGGTGCAGGGAACTGGTCCACCGCTGCGGCGGGAGCTGGGACACGCTCTGGGAGCAGCTGGATGCCCTGCGGGAGACGGTGGCGGCGGGCGAGCTGACGCCGACCCTGCTCCTGCGGGACGGGAAGCCCCAGGACTTCAGTTTCCTGCCCATCTCCCAGTATGGGAGCGAGGTCGTATGCGAGCCCTGTGCGAGCTTTTCGGAGCTCCTGGACGCCTTCTACACCCGCCGCGACCAGCTGGAGCAGCGGCGCCGGCGCGGCCATGAACTGACCAAGAGCATCCGCACCCTCCGGGACAGACTTGCCCGAAAGCTCGGCAACCAGCGGGAGGAGCTCAAGCGCACGGAGTCCCGGGAAGAGGTCCGCCACAGCGCGGAGCTGATCACGGCCAACCTCTATCGCATGCGGAAGGGCGAGCGGGTCCTGGTGTGTCAGGACTACTATCAGGAGGGCTGCCCGGAGGTCCAGATCCCCTTGGACCCGCTGAAGACGCCGCAGCAGAACGCCGCGGCGCTCTTCAAGGAGTATAACAAGCTCAAAGGCGCCCAGGTCCATCTGACCGAACTGATCGTCCAGGGGGAGCGGCAGCTGGACCATCTCAACAGCGTGCTGGCGGAGATCGAACAGGCGGAGACCGAAAAGGACCTTGCGGACATCCGCCGGGAGCTGGTCCAGACAGGCTATCTCAAGAAGGGGAAGTCTCCCCGAGTGGACAAGAGCAGGCCGCAGGCGCCGCTCCGCTATGCCTCGAGCGACGGCTTCGAGATCCTGGTGGGCCGGAACAACATCCAGAATGACGAGCTCACCACGAAGCAGGCCCGCCGCACGGACTGGTGGTTCCACACGCAGCAGGTCCACGGCAGCCATGTGATCCTGCGCTGCGATGGCATGGAGCCCAGCGACCAGGCTCTGGAGCAGGCGGCGATCATCGCGGCCTATCATTCCCAGGGTCGGGAGAGCGGCAAGATCCCGGTGGACTATACGATGGTCCGCTTCGTGCGCAAACCCTCCGGGGCGCTGCCCGGGAAGGTGATCTACACCGACTACAGGACCCTGTTCGTACAGGCGGATGAGGCGCTGGTACAGCGGCTCAAGAGGTGAGGGATGGAGGATAAACGCTTTCGCAGGGCGGTCTGGATCCTGTTCCTGATCTATCTGGCCGTGCTGCTGCTCCTTCTGTTCCATCGGCTGCCCCGGGAGGGCCATGCGTACAACCTCCGGCCCTTCACTACGATCCGGGACTATTTCCTGGTGATGCGGATGCAGGCACCCTGGGAGTCGGCTCTGCGGGCCTACGGCTGGGTCAACTTTCTGGGGAACGTCCTGGTGTTCATCCCCCTGGGCGTCTTCCTGCCGCTGCTGTTCCGGCGGCAAAGGCGCTTCCTGCTCTTTCTGCTCACCGTCGTCGCGGCGGTCTGCCTGATCGAGCTGGCCCAGTATGCCACCCGTCTCGGCGCCCTGGATGTGGACGATCTGATCCTGAACGTCCCGGGGGCCTGCCTGGGCTGGCTCCTGTGGCGTCTGTGGGAGCGCCGCCGCGCGGCAGAACGCGATGACGGCGACGGGCCCGTGGACTGACGGCGCCGCGTCGTGATGCGCAGTTCGACTTGCGCATCCAGACAGCTCCACACGATAGAAAAAGCGCAGGGAACGGTATCAGACCGTCCCCTGCGCATCGTTTATACGCAGGATCGCTATCTCATGCATCTTTTCCGAACGTACCAGGTGGTCGCGCTGGCTCCGGCGATGACGATCACAAAGAAGACCTTCTTCACATCGTCCACGACCGTGGCGTCCAGCCGGCCGATCTCCACGAAACGGGAGAAGACCGCGCAGACGAGGAAACCCAGCGTCATGACCGAAAACATGATGCCGACGGCGCGGCACATCTTCTTCTCGTCATAGTGCCGTTTTTCGGCAGGCGTTGCCGTGTTGTATCCGGGGACGATCCAGGACCACTTGCCCATGAGCAGAAAGACCGTGGGGATCAGGAAGATCAGCGCGAAGAGCAGACACATATACATTGGCGACCTCCTATGGCTCCGGGACAGAGCAGACCTTGACCCAGCCGAGGGCCTGAGAGCAGCGGAACAGCTCATCCAGATCCAGCTCGATGGCGCTGCTGGGGCTCCCGACGGCGGGGAAGACGGTGTGGAAGCGTTTCAGGCTCTCGTCCAGATAGACGGGGATCCCTTCTTTACAGCCGAAGGGGCACACGCCGCCCACCGGATGCCCGACGAGCTCCGGGACCTCCTCAGCGGACAGCATCCTGGCCTTGTGGTGGAAAGTCTCTTTGAAGCGCTTGTTGTCGATGCGCACGTCGCCCGCAGCCAGGATCAGCATACAGCCGTCCGCGGTCTTGAAGGAGAGGGTCTTGGCGATGCGCGCGCCTTCCACGCCCAGGGCCTGGGCGGCCAGCTCCACCGTCGCAGAGGAGACGTCGAACTCCCGCACGCGCTCCTCCATGCCCAGCGCCCGGAACCAGGCGCGGCCTTCCGCGATCGACATCAGCCGAACACCTCCGGCATCCTGACGCCGGCGAACTCTGCCAGATACTTGGTGGGGAAGCGGTCATATCTGCGCTGGAACTCCCGCACCGTCTCGTTGTACCCGGAGGCGGCGATGGCGCGCTGGGCATCGTCCAGGCTCGCCATACAGCTGCTGACCGTCTGCGCGTCCGAACTGCTGAGGGAGACGCCCATCAGCTTCTGCTGGGTCCGGGCGATCTCGGTGTGCAGCACATCGTAGGCGCTGAAAACGCTCTTCGCGCCCTGCTCGCGGGCAAGCGCGCGCTGCAGCGCATCGGAGGCGTCGCGGAGCGCGTCGGTCTCGAGCCCGTTGTCCTCGGCGACAAGGGCAAGGATGTCCGCGTCAGAACGGATGGTCTGCAGCTGGGACACGATCCCGCCGAGGCCGTTGAAGTCGGCCTCTGCGTCCCGGCAGAGACGCCCGAAACGGATCCGGGTGTTCAGCAGGGTCGAGCCGAAGATCAGCGCCAGGCAGACGATCCAGGCGACGACGGGGTTTTTGAAAAGCTTCATGGCTCAGTTCCCGCTGCGGCTCAGCCCTGCATCTCCAGCAGCTTCTTTTTCAGAGCGCCCTCGATGCGGGCCAGCTCCTCCTCGGCGGCGGCGCGGCGGGCGCGGCCGTCGTCCTGGATCTGGCGGACTTCGTCCAGCGTGGCGATGAGCTCCTGATTGGTCTTGCGGAGGGTCTCCAGGTCCACGATGCCGCGCTCGGCCTCCCGCGCGATGCCCACGCTGCCCTGGTGAAGGGCCTGGGCGTTCTGCTGGAGCAGGGCGTTGGTGACGTCGGTGACCTCGCGCTGGGCCTTCATGGCCTGCTCAGAGTGATAGAGGGACAGGGCCATGACCATCTGGTTCTTCCAGAGGGGGATGGTGTTGACGATGGAAGTGCGGATCTTCTCGGCCATCAGGCTGTCGTTGTTCTGGACCATGCGGATCTGGGGCGCCATCTGCACGGAGATCATGCGGGTCAGCTCCAGATCGTGGATCTTCTTCTCGAAGCGGCCGATCATGTTGGCGAAGTCGTTGGCGGCCTGAGCGTCCTCGGGCAGACCGCTCTCATTGGCCTTGGCCACCAGGGCGGGCAGCTCGACCTTGCGCAGATGCTCGATGCGGAGCCGGCCGGCCAGGATGTACATGGTCAGCTCCTTCATGTACTCCGCGTTCTTCTCATACATCTTGTCCATCATGCTGATGTCCTTGAGGAGCGTGACCTCATGGCGCTGCAGCATCTCCACGATGCGGTCCACGTTGACCTCGGCCCGGTCATACTGGGCGCGGAGCGTGGCGAGCGTCTGTTCGGACCTGCGGAACAGGCCGAGGAAGCCCTTCTTTTCGTCCTGGCCGAAGTTCAGCCCGCGCAGCTCGACCACGAGATCGCTGAGCATGTCGCCGACCTTGCCCAGGTCCTTGGTGCGCACGGTGGCGAGAGCGGCGTCGGAGAACTCAGAGATGTTCTTCTGGGCGCTGCTGCCGTAGTTCATGACCTGCTCGGTGTTCATGATGTCGATCCGCTCGGAGAATTCCCGGACAGCCGCCTGCTCGGCGGGGGAGAGGGAACTGAGGTCCAGCTTTTCAGCGGGGGCCTCTTCCGTCTCGGGAGCGGCTTCTTCCGCGGGCGCCTCCTGGGCGGCAGCGGCGGTGGCGTTGGGGTCGAGGGTCAGGAAGGGGATCTTGCTTTCTTCACTCATGATGCACATTCCTTTCTGTTCGTGATGCTTGTATCGTTATCCAAGTCCTGCTCAAAGATGGAGCTCGATGGAAGAGGCGCTGGCGGTCCCGGCAGCGGTACTGCCGGAGGAACTGGCAGAGGCTGTGGGCGCGCTGCCGGCTGAGACCGCGGAGCTGCCCTCGGCGGGTCTGACATCGAAGTCCTTGGCGCCGGTAAGGCCCTCCCGGGCGAGCATGGTGTTCATGACCTGGATGTCGGTCTCGATATCCAGAGCCTGGTCGGCGAAGAGGGAGTCGAGCATCTTCTTGTAGGCCTCGATCGCATCGTCCAGCATGGTGTTGATGCTCTTCATGGTCTTGTCCAGATTCTCGCCCTCGATGCCCTGCGCGCTCATCCGGTCGTAGGTGTTCAGCAGTTTCAGGGTGGTCGGCAGGTAGTAGGTCATGAACTTTTTGATCTGCGGGAGATCGCCGGGATCGGCGATCGCGTTCTGGATGATCTTATCGGTGATGCGCATGATCTCATTGATCTTGCCGCGGATCTCTTCGTCCTTGATGGACATGTAGAGCCTGCCCATCTCGCTGAGCGCTTTGTGGCCTTCCTCCACGATGGGGTCGATCTCCGGGCCGTAGCTCTTCTTCTGGGCCTGGGCGCGTGCCTGGGTCCTTTCGGAGGTGTACTGCGGCTGCACCTTGGGGGCCTGGGCCTGCTGCGGCGCCTTTTTCGGCTGCGTCGCGGCGGTCCCTTCCGCCTTCCGGCTGGCAGCGCGCTCGACCAGATAGGTGACGAGACCGCTGACGCCGAGACCGACCAGGATGCTCGGGAGCTCGAACATATCCATGAACGCAGACAGGAAGAGCCAGGTCAGCGCAAAGGTCCAGATCTGCCGACGCTTGGGCTTCTTTTTCGAGTTGTATGCCATGATCGTGCCTCCCAGTTGAAATCAAACTATTTTATCGCGATCTGATCTTATCGTCAAGAGTATTGCATTCCAATTGTAGAATGTAGTATAATGTCCCGACGATACGGATGTGAAGACCGCACGAAAGGTGGTATCCCTATGATCAAGGTCGCTCCCTCGGTACTGGCCGCAGATCTGGCCCGGCTCGCTGCGGATGTGGATGACATCGCGGCCGGAGGCGCGGACTATGTCCATTTTGACGTGATGGACGGCGCTTTTGTTCCCAACATCTCCATGGGGATCCCCGTGCTGAAGTCTCTGCGGAAGGCCACGGACATGTTCCTGGACGCCCACCTGATGATCGACCGGCCCGTCCGCTATGTGGAGGCGTTCTGCAAGGCCGGCGCAGATCTGGTGAACGTCCATGTGGAGGCGGACGAGCCGGAGCAGATCGCCGCCGCCCTGGAGAAGATCCGCGCCTGCGGCAAACGCACCGGCGTCACGATCAAGCCCCTGACCCCGGCGGAGGCGGTCCTGCCCTATCTGGACAGCGTCGACCTGGTCCTGGTGATGACGGTGGAGCCCGGCTTCGGCGGACAGCGCTTCATGGCGGACATGCTGCCGAAGATCCGCCAGATCCGCGCCTGGATCGAAGAGCGCGGCCTCCGGTGCGAGCTGGAGGTGGACGGCGGCGTGGACGCGGAGACAGCGCCGCTCTGCATCGAAGCGGGCGCCGACGTGCTGGTGGCGGGGAGCGCGGTGTTCGGCAGACCCGACCGCGCCGCGGCGATCCGCGCCATCCGCGGGACAACGAACGGAAGCACGGAGGGATGATATGTCTTTCTTTCCTGCATCTCTGGAGACCCTGATCGATCGCTTCGCATCTCTGCCCGGCATCGGCCGGAAGAGCGCCCAGCGTCTGGCTTTCCATATCCTGTCTCTCCCGGAGCAGGATGCGCTGGCCTTTGCCGACGCCATCACCACGGCGAAGAGGAACGTGCACCGCTGCAAGATCTGCCAGAACCTGACGGAGGGGGAGATCTGCTCCATCTGCGCCAGCGACCGGCGGGACAAGAGCATCATCTGCGTCGTCTCCGAGCCCCGCGATGTGCTCAGCATCGAGCGCGGCCACGAATTCAACGGGACCTATCACGTGCTCCACGGGGCGCTCTCGCCCATGGATCACATCGGGCCCGAGGATATCTGCATCAAGGAACTGCTGCACCGGGTGGCGGATGAGGGCGTCGAGGAGGTCATCATGGCCACGGACCCCGATACGGAGGGGGAGGCCACGGCGATGTATATCTCCCGGCTGCTCAAGAACTTCCAGATCAAGGTCACGCGCCTGGCCTACGGGATCCCGGTGGGATCCAATCTGGAGTTCGCCGATGACGCGACGCTGGACCGCGCCATCAAAGGCCGCACGGAGATGTGAGCGCGTCCTTGCCCGATCGCTTAAGAACGGTCCGATCGGGCTATACTGGGACCAGTACATAGCATCCAGCAAAAAAGAAAATGAAACACCCCATAGAAATGGAGCAAGAATGGTACAAAAACTGAAGATCATACCCCTGGGCGGACTAGGCGAGATCGGCAAGAACATGACAGCGGTCGAATTCGGCAGCGATATCATCGTCATCGACTGCGGCATGGGCTTCCCCGATGAAGACATGTACGGCGTGGACGTCGTCCTGCCGGACATCAGCTATCTGCGGAACAACGCCTCTCGCATCCGCGGCATCATCCTGACCCACGGGCACGAAGACCACATCGGCGCGGTGCCCTATGTCCTGCGCGAGCTGGACGTGCCCATCTATACCACACCGCTCACGGCGGCGCTGGTGGAACTGAAACTGGAGGAGCATGGGCTCCTGCAGAACTCGCAGATCTTTACCAAAAAAGCGGGCTCGGTCTTCCGGCTGGGCTGCTTCAGCATCGAGTTCATCCACGTCAACCACTCCATCCCCGACTCTGTGGCCTTGGCGATCAAGACCCCGATGGGGACGATCGTCCATACCGGCGACTTCAAGATCGACGTCACGCCGATCTCCGGCGGCATGATCGACCTGGTGCGCTTCGGCGAACTGGGCAACGAGGGTGTGCTGGCGCTGATGATGGACTCGACCAACGTGGAGAAGCCCGGTCACTCCGACTCGGAGCGGAAGGTGGGCGCCAGCTTCGATAAGCTCTTCATGGGCTGCAAGAAGCGCATCATCATCACGACCTTCGCGTCCAATGTCCACCGTTTGCAGCAGATCATCAACGTCGCGGCCAAGTACAAACGCAAGGTCGCCATCACCGGGCGCAGTATGGAGAACGTGCTGCGGGTGGCGACGGTCCTGGGCTGCATGGAGATCCCGGAGAACGTGATGGTCGACCTGGACCAGGTCCATCAGCTCCCCCGGGACCAGGTGGTGATCATCTCCACCGGGAGCCAGGGCG
>JAFZOC010000013.1 GCA_017550765.1 Oscillospiraceae bacterium | reverse complement strand
GCCGCTGCCTGTGGCAGATACAGGCAAAGCGCAGTTTCCGCAGCCGCGCCATTGGCGGGCCGTCGCGAAGCAGGCCCGGGAATGGCAAAGCGGCAAGGCGAGCAAGGGGCCTTGCCCCCTCGAGCTCCCCCGCTGCTCTGTCATCTGACGCTACAGCGAGGTCTTTTGACAGTCTCATGCAAAAGTGGGAACTTTTTCGGAAGTTCCCATTTTTCCTCTCAAGGTGTCGACACTTTGTCGACACCTTGAGACGCCGGTGCGAACGCACCGGCGTCTTCTATGCAGCTCCTGTATCTTCAAGCCTCAAAACTGCTCCAGCAGGGTCTGGGTGAAGCCGTAGCGCTCCGCGATGGCGCGGGCCTGGGCGCGGCCCCTGTCGCTGCGCCGGCCATGGCGTTTCGCCCGGATCATCAGGTTCTTCAGCGAGCCCTCCTCGTCCGTGTACTCGATCAGATCCACGGCGTAGCCCATGTCCTCCAGCACCAGGGTGCGGATCTCGTCTGTGAGCAGGGCGGCCATGCGTTCGCGCACGATGCCGTGGCGCAGGAACACGTCCAGCTCCCCGCCCCTGTGCATCTGCTGGTCGATCTCGTGCTGGCAGCAGGGGACGGAGAAGATGTAGTCCGCGCCCTTCTCGATGGCATAGCGCAGCGCGTAGTCGGTGGCGGTGTCGCAGGCGTGGAGGGTCACCACCATGTCCACCCGCTCGCCGTAGAGCGCGTCCCGGCTCACATCGGCCCGCACGAAGCGCAGGCCCGTATAGCCGTACTTGGCCGCCACGGCGTTGCAGCGCTCCACCACGTCCGCCTTCAGGTCGTAGCCCACGATCTGCACCTTGCGGCCCTGCTTGACGGCGAAATACCAGTAGAGGATGAAGGTCAGATAGCTCTTGCCGCAGCCGAAGTCCAGGATGGTGAGCTCCTGGCGGGGATCATCCCGGAAGGCCTGGTCGATCAGCTCCACGAAGCGGTCGATCTGGCGGTACTTCTCGTACTTGGCACGGACGATCTTGTAGTCCGCCGTGAAGACCCCCAGATCCACCAGCGCGGGGATGGCCTCCCCCTCGGGCAGGAGCCGGCGCTTGACGCGGTCGTTGCCGTCCGCGGCCGCAGGTCTCGGCACCGCCGCGCCGCCGCTGCGCTTGTAGCTGCCGTCCCGCCGGAGACTGTACTGGGCGCTGGCGCTCCGGGTCACCAGCAGGGCCTGGCGGTAGCGGCCGTCCAGCTCTTCCTCCACCAGACGCAGCAACTGCCGGGCGTCCAGGTTCTCGTGGAAGGCCTTGTTCTCCCGGAAGCGCTCCACCTGGTAATACCGCCCGCCCCGGAGCGCCACCGGGCGGATCGTGACCTTCGGATCGGCGGAGCTGTCGATGGGCTGGCTCAGCACCAGCTTGCCCAGTTCCTCCAGCGCGGCGGCCAGGTCTGTGGTCAGGCGGCTCATGCTTCGCCTCCCAGGAGCCGTTTCAGCCGCAGGGCGGCGGCCTTCAGCTCGTTCTTGCTGTAGGAGCAGGTCTCGTCAGCCAGCACCGCGGCCACGGCCTCCTTCATCGTGAAGCCCTTCACCAGGGCGTCCACCAGCAGCGCCTCGGCGGAGACGGCGTGCTCCACCTTGCGGAACAGGTAGTCCTTCCCCACTTCCAGCACCACGGCGTACTCGCCCTTCTCGTAGTTGCCCTTGGCCAGCAGCTGCTCCTTCACCTCCGCGGGCGTGCCCCGGAACGTCATCTCGTGGAGCTTGGTCATGTCGTTGCAGAGGCAGAGCCTCACATCCGCCTGCTCGCGGATGAAGAACTCCACCAGGTCCATGATGCGCTTGGGGCTCTCATAGAGGGCGAAGGTCCGCACCTCCCCCCCGCGCAGCTTCTCCAGCAGTTTCTTCCGCTCGGCGTTCTCCCGGGGGAAGAAGCCCAGGAAGGTGAAGGCGCTCAGGTCGAAGCCGGAGATCGCCAGGGCGTTCACCGCCGCGCAGCAGCCCGGCACGCCCACCACCCGGATCCCCGCCTCCACGGCGGCCTTGATGAGCTCGTTGCCCGGGTCGGAGATGCAGGGCGTGCCCGCGTCGGTGATGACGGCGATGCTCCTGCCGGCCTGGAGCTCGGCAAGGAACGCGCGAGCTTTGCCGTACTCGTTGAATTTGTGGTTGCTGACCAGCTTGTTGCGGATGCCCAGCTTCCCCAGCAGCACCATGGAGCGGCGGGTGTCCTCCGCCGCGATCAGGTCCGCCTCCTCCAGGATCTGCCTTCCCCGGGGAGCCATGTCCCGGGCGTTGCCGATGGGCGTGGCCACGATGTAGAGCGTGCCGCTGCCGCGGACCTGCTCCACGCCCTCTTCCAGGCTCAGCTCCTGGGTCTGTTCCATTTGCTCGTCCATCGTTCTTCTCCCGTTCGCAGTCTATAGCCTCGACGATACCGACCTCAGCGGCATCCCGACGGTCGGATCGTCCCAGTCTAAAAACGGAGGAGCCTCGCTCCTCCGTTCTTTTTCGCGTTCTTCGCGATCAGGCCTCTTCTTCCAGCCAGGCCGCGAAGCGTTCCTCCGGCATGCCCAGCTTCCGGGAGAGAAAGGCGACCATCTCATTGAAGTTCAGCTTTTTCAAGTGCTCGTAATTGGTCTCGCCCTTTTCCTTGGGCCCGATATTGCGTCCTTCGATGTAGCCGCAGTTATAGCACATCATGAGTGGGATCTTGCGATGGGTATCCAGTTCCATCTCATTGCCGCACTGAGGGCATTTCATGGCAAGCGCCTCCTGTCATTCTGATCTTCCTTGGGCTCTTGTCCCTATGTTACCGCAGCCGCCGGAAATATGCAAGAGGAAAAACGAGATCTCCCGCTGCGAGACCTCTCTCTTCCGCGCTCCATCTGCCGAAAAGACGTGCCGGCGGTCGCCGGCACGTCCTCTCGCTGTATTAGGCTGCGCTCTGTGGGGCCCCGATCATTCGCCGTCGTCGCAGATCAGGCCGTAGCCGCCCTGCTTGCGCTTGTAGACCACCGCGATGGCGTCCTCGGCTTCCATGTTCCGGAACACGAAGAACTCATGGTCCAGCAGGTTCATCTGCAGGATGGCCTCCTCCGGGGACATGGGCTTGATGGAGAAGCGCTTGGAGCGCACGATCTTGAACTCTTCATCCTCCTCTTCCTCGAGAGGGGCAAAGGCAGGCACGGCATCGCGCTCCTGAAGGGCACCGTCCCGGAGGCGCTTCTCCAGGCGGGTCTTGTTCCGGCGGATCTGCCGCTCGATGGCGGCCACGCCGGAATCGACGGAGGCGTACATGTCACTGGTAAGTTCGCTCGCCCGGTAGTACAGGCCGTTGTTGTGGATGGTGATCTCCGCCAGGAAGCGGCCGCGCTCGATGCTGAAGGTGACGAAGGCCTCCGCTTCGGTCTTGAAGAACTTGTCCAGCTTGGAGATCTTGCGGACCGCGTAGTCCCGCAGGTTCTCGGAGGGATCCATCCGTTTCTCGGTGAAAGTGAACTTCATGGTGTGCCAACTCCTTTCAATGTCTGCTGTGTGCGGAAGGCCGACCCTTCCTATGTCGATATCATACCACGATCGGCGCGAGAAAGGAAGACCTTTTTGTGGAACTTGGCGAAAAGGGGCCGTCTCGTTCCTCTCCGCAGGGCCGAAAAGCCCGGAGCGAAGCTCGCTCCGGGCTTTTTCTGTATATGTATACGCGTTCCGTATGCGCGGGCGGCGCGGCGCGCGCCGGTCCGTCTTGTCTCAGAACTGGATGTCGCAGTCAGGCAGGGCCTCCCGCAGCTGCGGGAGCTGTTCCTCGGTGATCGGAGCTCCGGTCAGGATCAGTTTCTTCAGCTGCTTCATGTACGTCAGCGGCTGCACGGTGCAGATGCGGTCGCCGCTCAGGTCCAGCTCTTCCAGCGCGGTGAGGGAGATGAGCGGGCTCACGTCCTCGATCCTGTTGTAGCTCAGGTCCAGGACCCGGATCGTGCTCCGGCTGCGGCAGATCCGGAAGATCGAGATGCTCTCGATATGGTTGCGGCCCAGCTCCACGATCTCCAGGCAGTCGAACTTCTCCAGCCCGCGCAGGTCGCTGAGCTCCGTCCCCTCGATGCAGAGACTGGTCTCATCGGTGCGGAAGCTCAGGCCCGCCAGATCCACCATGTATACCAGGGCGTCGTGGCTGATGGTGCAGCCGGGCAGCGCCGAGCGCAGCGCGCTCACGGCCTCGTCGCCCAGGCCCGGGTCCCGGTCCAGCGCCAGGCGCTGCAGCCGGCTCAGCCCGTGCAGATGCTCCAGATCCTCGTCGCGGATCCCGGTGTTCTCCAGGCGCAGGGCCTGCAGCTCCCGCAGCTTTTTCAGCCCCGAGAAGTCCTCGATCGCGTCGTCGGACAGATCCAGCTCCACGAGCCCCGTCAGCTGGCCGATCGTGGCGGTGTCCGTCACCTGGGTGCGGGAGGCGTCCAGACGCCGCAGGGCCTTCATGGCGATCAGCGGGCGAAGGTCGGATACCGGATCGCCGCCGATCCGCAGCAGCTCCAGCTGCTGCAGGTCCATCAGGGCGCGCAGGTCCGTCACCTCATTGTCGCTCAGGTCCAGCCACTTGAGCCGGGTGCACAGGCTCAGACAACTGATGTCCCGCAGGCCCAGACCGCGCAGGTCCAGCTCCGTCACCTCGCTGCTGAAGCGCTTGCCGCCCAGGCAGATGTCCATGCCGTCCGGCTTGCTGCCGTCGCAATAGATGGCGCAGCGGGGCAGCGACAGGGACAGCGCGATCAGGTCCTCGTCCTTCAGCGCCACGCCCCGCAGGCTCAGGCTCCCCAGTTCCGCCAGCCCATACAGCGGGCTCAGATCCTCTACGGGATCCCGGTCCAGGGACAGGGTCCGCAGGTCGGTCAGCCGGCTCAAAGGGCTCAGATCCGAGATCTGGTTGCCGCTCAGGTCCAGCTCCCGCAGCCCGCCCAGCGAGCCGAGCGCGCTCAGGTCCCGCAGCGCATTGTCCGCCAGGGACAGGCTGCTCAGGGCATAGAGCTTCCGGATCTCCTGCAGCGCCCCGTCGCCCAGGCCCTGCCCGTTCAGGGACAGCTCCGTGGTGTCCGGCGCATAGCGCTCCCCCGCCACCAGTACCGTCCCATTGGGCGTCTGCTGCATCCGCCGCTGTTCCAGCGCGGCGATCCGGCTCGTCACCACCGCGTCGTTCCGGTCCATCCGGCGCAGGACCTCCAGCGCCAGATCCCAGTTCTCCTGGGCCTCGTAGCAGTCCGCCATCAGCATCAGGCACTCCTCGTTGGGGTCGATCGCCGTGGCCTTGCGCAGCTCGCTCAGCGCCCGGTCATAGTCGCCGTTCTGATAGCTCTCCATCGCCTGGCGGCGATAGCGCTCATAGCGATGGGCGTCGGACCCGTCGAAGAGCAGCAGCGCCAGGACCGCCACCAGGACGGCGGCGGCGACGGCCGCGATCCGATACATCCGGTGCCGGGCAGCCTTTGGATCTTTCTTCTCTGTCTGGGAAGTCTGGGAACGCCGCTTCGTCTTGGCGGCGTCGTTCATAGAGCTCCCCCGGCGTCCTCGGCGCCGCCGATGACGCCGATCGGGCCTGCGGGCTCAGCCGGGGCAGACGGCTCTGCGCCGGGCTCGGGCTCCAGCTCGAAACCGGGCGCGGCGGGCGTCTCCTCCGCGGGCTTCGCCGGGACCTCCGCGGGCTCCGCCGGGACCCCCGCGGGCTCCGCCGGGGCCTCCGCGGGCTTCGTCGGGGCCTCCGCGGGCTCCGTCGGGGCCTCCGCGGGCTCGCTCCCCTTCTTCTTTTTGCCCTTGCGCTTCTTGCCGTCCT
>JAFZOC010000111.1 GCA_017550765.1 Oscillospiraceae bacterium | reverse complement strand
TGAAAACAACCTGAACGTATCCGAGACCTCCCGCAAGCTCTTTGTACACCGCAACACCCTGGTGTACCGCCTGGAGAAGATCAAAAAACTCACGGGTCTGGATCTGCGGGAATTCGACCATGCCATCGTCTTTAAGGTGGCTCTGATGGTGAACAAGTATCTGGCATCCCAGGAGAAGAAGAACTGAGCGGAGGAACCGGGCTTCATGATCAAGCTGGAGCATGTATATAAATCGTATGAGAACGGCCATAAGGCGCTGGAGGACGTCAGCTTCACCATGGAGGCCGGGACCACCCTGGGCATCCTGGGCGGCACCGGCAGCGGCAAGAGCACCATGATGCTCCTGCTGGACAAGCTCTACGAGCTGCCCGAGGGCGGCGGACGCATCAGCATCGGCGGCGTGGACCTGAAAGACATCCAGACCCGCCATCTGCGGCAGAACATCGGCATGGTGCTGCAGGAGCCCTATCTCTTCTCCCGCACCATCGCCGAGAACATCGGCATCACCGAGCAGGACATGCCCATGGAGCGCATCCGCGAGGCGTCCCGGGCCGCCTGCCTGGACGAGACGGTGGAGGGCTTCCAGAAAGGCTACGACACCTTCGTGGGCGAGCGGGGCGTGACCCTCTCCGGCGGCCAGAAGCAGCGGGCGGCCATCGCCCGTGCCCTGACCAAAGACGCGCCGATCATGGTCTTCGACGACTCGCTGTCCGCCGTGGACACGGAGACCGACGCCAAGATCCGCGCGGCGCTGGAGGCGCGCTTCGGCAGCGCCAGCATCATCCTCATCTCCCACCGGATCACCACCCTCTCCAAGGCGGACAAGATCCTGGTGCTGGACCACGGCCGCATCGCGGAGATGGGGACCCATGAAGAGCTCAGGCGCGGCGGCGGGATCTATCAGAAGATCTGCGAGATCCAGTCGGCCAGCGCGGAGGAGGTGCTCGCATGAAAAAAGAGACCTCCAAACAGAAGGGCCTGCCCTTCTTCGGGATCGGCAAGGTGCTCCCGTATCTGAAAAAGTACCGGAAGGCCCTGGCGGGCCTGGTCCTGGGCAGCCTGGTGGGCAGCCTGGTGGACACCGGCGTGCCCCTTTTCCAGCGCTATGCCCTGGACCACTTCATCGGCGAGGGCACCCTGGACACCATCGTGCCCTTCGTGATCTTCTACCTGCTGCTGATCTGCGGCGGCGCCGTGGTGAGCTATTTCGCCACGATCTGCAGCATGGCCGTGGAGGTGGGGGTGGACCGGGACCTGCGCAACAAGGCCTTCGACCATCTGCAGACCCTGTCCTTCTCCTACTACAATCAGAACAGCGTGGGCTACATCCACGCCCGCGTCATGTCCGACACCCAGCGCATCGGCGGCCTGGTCTCCTGGACCCTGCTGGACAGCCTCTGGCAGGGCGGCTATGTGATCGGCGCGGTGATCGTCATGTTCGTGATCAACGCGAAGCTGGCGCTGCTGGTGGTGGCGGTGCTGCCGCTGACGGTGCTGCTCTTCTCCCTGTTCCAGGCCAAGCTCACCAAGGCCAACCGGGAGATCCGGGAGCTCAACTCCCAGATCACCGGCGACTTCAACGAGGGCATCACCGGCGCCCGCACCATCAAGACCCTGGTCATCGAGGAGAAGATGGAGGGCTCCTTCGTGAAGGACACCGCCACCATGCGCCGCAAGAGCGTGGGGGCGGCCCGGCTCCGGGGCTTCTTCGCCGTGACCATGAACTTCGCCTCCTCTCTGGCCCTGGCGATCGTCCTGTGGAAGGGCGGCCTCATCGCCAAGACCCAGATCGGCACCTTCTCCATGTTCATGTCC
>JAFZOC010000110.1 GCA_017550765.1 Oscillospiraceae bacterium | reverse complement strand
GCAGAAGTAGGAGATCATCCAGCGGTACCACAGCGCGCTGTTCATGGCGGGGATCAGGTCCTTGGAGAAGGTGGCGAGGAGCATGCCCCACATGCGGGCCCACTCCCAGAAATCATACAGGGTATCCTTCACGCCGCGCCACTCGCGGCGGACGGTGGCCATGGCGCCCTTGCGGTAGAGACGGCCCAGGCTGCGCTCGCCGTTGACCACGCGGTCCCATTTCTCCTTGCCGTCCAGGGCCATGAAGTCCCGATACTCGCCGGCGATGCGCTCACCGTCGGCCTTGAGATCTTCCACGACGCTCTTGCCGAAGGCCTTCCAGTCGGTGGCCGCCAGCATCTTGCCAAAGATCCCCATGACCTCGCCCAGGTTCTGGCCCTGTTTCTTCCAGTCGATGTTGTCTTTGGCCTTCCAGAATTTCGGATTCGGATATTGGATCTTCGCCATTATCGGATACCCCCCTCTTTATGGATGCGCTTGATCTCCAGGGACTCTACAAAGGCCTGCACACGGGTGCGGAGCTGACCGGAGTTGCCGTTGTTGTACAGACGGTCGATGGAGAGGACGGGCCAGCCGTATTCGTCGTGCATGATGTGGCTGACCAGGGCGCGCTCGAAGCCCCAGTAGTCGCAGTACTTCATCTGCTCGTAGATGATGCCCTCGGCCTTGAACTCCTTGGCCAGACGGTCGGAGGTCTCACGGCGCTGGAGGACCTTCTCGTCGGAGATGTAGCGGGCGCACTCGGAGACTTCCATGTAGTGGCGGCAGATCTGGGTGAGGACGTCCTCCTCGTCGTTGAGCTCGATGACCTCGCGGCCGGGGGTGGAACCGAAGCAGTAGCGGTCGGAGACGACCAGAGCGCCGCAGCCCTCGATCAGCTTGGTGAGGCTGGGGTCGTCGATTTCGGAGCCGACGATGGCCACGCGGGCGCGGAAGGGGCTCTTGACATCGGGCTCGCGGGTCTTCAGCTCTTCCAGGGTCTCCCGCAGATAGGGCAGGATCTGGGCCTTGGGGCAGACGTAGGAGACCAGGTTCAGCAGATGGAACTCATAGCCGGTGACGATGGTCTCGTCGCGCTTACGCATCTGGCTGATCTCGGTGATGATGCGGCAGACCTCGTTGTGCTCTTCCACCGCCTTGCGGATCGCGGCGTCGGAGGTATCCGCGCCGAAGACCTCGGTCAGCTTGTCCAGCACATGGGCGCGCATCTGGCGGCGATAGCCCTCGATGGTGTAGTCGGTGATCTTGAAGGGCATATCGGTGTGGGTGACGAAAAAGTTGGGCTTGTCGTTGACCTGCAGGATCTCGAAGTGCTCCATGGAGCGGTTCATCATCGAGCAGGCGTCCACGCCGATCAGCGCGTCCAGGAACTGGTAGCCGCCCTCGATGGCGCGCTCCAGCAGGGCGCGGGCGTACTCGCAGGTGTAGTTGGACATGTAGTAGGTGGCGATGTCGATGGAGCCGGTGTTGGGGGCGCGCAGTCTCGTAGAGAAGCACTTGTCCACATTGAGCAGGACCTCGGGGATGTGGAAGCAGGTATAGCCCAGGCAGATGCCGCCTTCGGCCTTCTCCTTCTCCACGAGCTCGTTGTCGGCGTTCTCAAGCAGACGTTCAAAGTAGATCAGATGCTTAAGATCTTTCAAATGTTACACCTCTTCTTCTTTGTAGTTGGCTGTGGTCCGGTCGGTCTACAGGATCTCTATTTTTTGGAGCGCTTCCTGCACTCCCTTGAGCATGAGGGAATCGGCGGGCAGTTCCAGGACGCTCTTGCCCATGATGTCGTTGGCGGCAAAGGCGCTGTCCGCAGGGATGGCGGTCAGGATCTCCACCCCGGGGACCTGCATGAGCTCCAGGAGCTCGGGGTCGGTGACCCGGTTGACGATGGCGCCGATCTTCTCGTAAGAGATGAGCTCGTCCGCCACGCTCTTGATGGTGGTGATGACCTGTCCGCCCTTTTTGCTCTGATCGGTGATCAGCAGCAGGTGGGTGACCTTCTCCATCACACGGCGCTGGATCTGTTCGATCCCCGCCTCGCCGTCGATGACCACGAAGTCGAAGCTGTTGGCCAGCATCCCGATGACTTCTTTGAGATAGGAGTTGACTTTGCAGTAGCAGCCGGAGCTCTCCGGGCGGCCGATCGCCAGGAACGCGAAGCCGGGCTGCTCCACCAGCGCGTCAAAGATCCGGAAACGCGCCTCGCTGAGCAGTTCCAGCGCCTCCCGGGTCTCCCCGTTCTCGACGCTGTCGACGATGCTCATCCGGATATCGTCCAAGGTCAGTTTCACATCCACACCAAGAGCGACAGACAGCCCCACGGCCGGGTCCGCGTCGATCGCGAGGATCTTTTTGTCCGGGTATCGCTCGGACAGGAGCCTCACGATACAGGCGCAGATCGACGTCTTGCCGACGCCGCCCTTGCCGGCGACTGTGATGATCTTGGCTTTGTTCTCCATATACTTCCCCCCTGTCTGGATCTGGATACAGCATAAGAGGGCAGGATACCCCTACTATGCATACTTATGGTCATTTTAACACAGCCCCGTTCTCGGCGCAAGGGAAATGCCGCAAAAAAGCTCATCCCGGAAGATCTTGGTGCAAAATGCAAAAAAGCGGGCGGCCTTTTTTGACGCCCGCGCCGGGAACGGCCCTCCCTGTATAGACAGGGGCTCCCGCCGCGTCCAAGATCTCGGCCGCAGACATCGCCGCAGACGTCAGGGAGCCCCGGGTCTCCCCGGGGCTCCCTGTGGCCTTCGCGTATGCAGTTGTGCCGCTCATCCCAGGAGATCCCTGGCGCGGGCCTTGACCTCCTCGCCGGGCTCGAAGCGTGCCAGATAGGCGCGCAGGAGATCGTCCAGTTCCGGTCTGGTCTGCGTATGCTCCAGGGTACTGACAGGGTATTCCGCGCAGCTCAGCGCCGCTTCGTAGACGCGGCCGCTGGTCTTCCCGCACTTGGCATATCCGGCTTCCCGGATGGCGCCCTTTCGCAGAAGGCTGTTGAGCAGGATGTGGATCGAACTGTCCATCCAGGTCTTTTCCGCAGGCAGAGACAGCAGCTCGCCGCGGGAGAGAGGACGTCCCTGTTCCCACAGGAGATCCATGATCTCCAGCTCATTTTTTGTCAGATACATGAATAGCCCTCCTCAGTCGAACGCGCTGCGTTCGAGCCGAATAGATCGACTTGCGCTCTATTTGCGCTTATATTAGCACATGCTTTTTTACTTTGCAACACTAAATTTTCGCATTTAAATCATAAAATATCCTTAGAACTCCAACGCTTTCCAGTTCTTTCCACCTGCCGTCCCGCACGGTGTTACCCGGCAGGTCCGAGCCGGTCCCGGAGCCGGTCAGCCGACGTCAGGCGCTCCTCCCGTCGTGCAGTCAGGCGGCCTCCCGTCCCCGCGAAGCGGCAGCTCTCCCGACCGCAGGCTGACGGAGCTCCGGTCTCTGCCGGCCGGCGGATCTCCGTCAACTCCATCTTGCGATCTGGATCTCGGCCTGCTATAATGGATCGAACTGGCCGCCGAGCGCGTCAGCGGCCTGGGGATCACGCGATAGAAAGGAACGTTCTGATGGAGATCACCAAAGAGACGACCATGGGCGCCATGCTCGAGTACGACATGGGCATCGCCTATGTGCTCATGCAGGCGGGCATGCACTGCGTGGGCTGCCCCTCTTCGATCGGAGAGTCGCTGGAGGAGGCTTGCGCCGTCCACGGTCTGGACGTGGACGAAGTCCTCGCTTCCATCCGGGAGTATCTGAACGGCCAGGGCTGAGTGAGAGTTGCGGGAGGGACGACGGTCTGTCGTCCCTCCCGCTCTGTCTTGCGGCGGAGGAGACTGGGGGCGTCCAGACCGGGCAGATCGGTCCCGACGAGCTCGCCCCGATACGGTACGAAAAAAGAGCGCCCCGGACGGGGCGCTCTCAAGGTGTCGACAAAATGTCGGCACCTTGAAAAAGCAAAAATGGGAACTTCCGAAAAAAGTTCCCATTTTTGCTTGTATCGAACGTGAAGGGGGACGCCCATCCCCCTTCACCCTTCCCCCATGCTTGTCGAAACGATGCCGGATC
>JAFZOC010000109.1 GCA_017550765.1 Oscillospiraceae bacterium | reverse complement strand
GGGAAGGCGATGGGCAGGGCCTCGGGGAAGAACAGGGAGCAGAGGACCAGCTCGCCGGTGCCGCCGCCGCCGGGGATGCCGGACATGGCCACGGAGGAGACCGTCGCGACGATGATCGCGAGCAGCGCGTCGGTCGTGGCAAAGTCCTTGCCGAACATGCCGAAGAGGAAGGCGACCTTGATGATGGCGCTCATGCCGGAGCCGTCCATGTTCATGGTGGCGCCCATGGGCAGCACGATGTCGGTGACGTCCTTGGAGATGCCGGTGTCCTCGGAGACCTCCATGTTGGTGGGGATGGTGGCCACGCTGGAGCAGGTGCCGAAGGCCACGGCGGCCGGGCGGAACAGGTGCTGGAACATGACCTTGATCGCGCCCTTGCCGCCGCCGAAGCGGGCGTAGAGCGGGAAGATCAGGAGCATGTAGGCGAAGGCGACCACATAGTACAGGCCGATGGCCCGGGCGTAGTTGGTCATGAAGTCGGCGCCGTGGGCGGCGACGAGAGCGGCGAAGAAGCCGAAGAAGCCGATGGGGGCGTAGTAGCTGATGAGCTTGATGACCTTCATGAGGACGTTGGTGATCTCCTCCAGGAGCTTTGCCACCTTGGTCTCAGGCCCGCCGCACATCTGCACGCCGAAGCCGAAGAAGATGCCCGCGATGATCAGCTGCAGGATGGAGCGGCGGCTCCACAGCTCGGGAAAGTCGGACTTGGTGAAGAAGCCCACGATCATGTCGCCCGCGCTCATGGGCTCGGAGGCGCCCTCTTCAAAGACGGGATCGCCGATGTACACGGGGATGAAGCGGACCAGCACATACATGATCACCGAGGCGATGATGGTGGTGCACATGAAGGTGACCACGGTGGTGCCCATGAGCTTGCCGGCGCGCTTGGCGCTCTTCATGTTGGCGATGGCGGAGGAGATGGAGAAGAAGACCATCGGGACCACCACGCAGAACATCATGTTGATGAACAGGGTGCCCAGGGGCTCCAGCACACCGGCGCCCTCCCAGGTCGCGCCCACGATGCAGCCGGCCACGATGCCGATGATCATGGTGAAGAAGAACCAGTTGTTTTTGAAGAACTTAGCCATGAGGATGCCTCCCTTGTTGTTGTTACCATCCCATATTATACACATCCGGAATACACAGTAAATGGCATCCGATGCTTGAAACATTGCAAAAAGTGCGGTATAATCGCTATCGGTATCGTGTATCTACAGTTCGCGCCGGGAGGAGGCGAGGATCGGCATGGAAAAGAGCCGTTATGCGCGGGAGGGCTATCTCCTTGAGAACTACCGCTATTTCCACCTGCGGGACACCGCGGGCCAGGAGCGGGACTTCCATTTCCACGATTTCGACAAGGTGGTGCTGCTGCTCTCCGGGCGGGTCAACTATCTGGTGGAGGACCGCAGCTACGCCATGCGCCCCTGGGACCTGCTGCTGGTGAAGCACCACACGATCCACAAGGCCCTGATCGACCGCTCCGAGCCCTATGAGCGGATCATCGTCTATCTGGACCGGCACTATTTCGACCGGGCCCTGCCCGGGGCCCGGCTGATGGACTGTTTCGAGGAGGCGGACCGCCGGGGGGAATACCTCCTGGTGCCCGACGAGGCGCAGCGCGCGGAGCTGGAGGGGAGCCTGCAGGCCTTCGAGCGGGCCCGGGAGGATGAGCGCTTCGGCGCCCAGGCCATGCGGGACACGCTGATGATGCAGATCCTGATCCAGATCGGGCGCATGGGCGCCGCCGCCCGGACGGAGCGGGAGCAGTTCGACCCCAAGATCCGCCAGGTGCTCTCCTATATCAACGAGCATATGACGGACCGGCTGGATGTAGACGCCCTGGCGGAGCTGGTGTATCTCAGCCGCTATCACTTCATGCGGCTCTTCAAGGCCCAGACCGGCAGCACCGTCCACGCCTACGTGCGGCAGAAGAGGCTCCTCTGCGCGGCGCGGCTGATCCGGGAGGGCGTGCCCGCCGCCCGGGCCGCCGCGGACAGCGGCTTCGGGGACTATTCCGCCTTCCACCGGGCCTTCAAGGAGAGCTTCGGCATCTCCCCGGGAGAGCTGAAACGCTAGCTTTGCGTTCCTGGTCTCCGGGAAAAGACCAAAACGGATCGCCGCGGATAATGCGGCGATCCGTTTTTTTGGAAACGATCGACGAAATACAAAAAACTCACTTGTGGTACAGCCGCTTGGCCTGGTAGCGGGGCTCGAAGGTGATGTTGACGCCGATCTTCTTGAACAGCTCCTCGTCCACCCGGGAGAGGATGACGGAGGAGTGGGCCTCGCAGCCCCGGAGCTCGTCCAGCTGGTCGATGGCGTCTCCGGCCATGGGGTTGGTGACCGCGCAGACCGACAGGGCGATCAGCAGCTCGTCGGTGTGCAGGCGGGGATTGTGGTTGCCCAGGTGCTCCACCTTCAGGTGCTGGATGGGCTCCACGATGGTGGGGCTGATGAGGCGCAGCTTCTTGTCGATCCCGGCCAGATGCTTGAGGGCGTTCATGAGACAGGCGGAGGCGGCCCCCAGCAGGGGCGAGGTCTTGCCGGTGACGATGGTCCCGTCCGGCAGCTCGATCGCCATGGCGGGGGCGTCGGTCTCCTCGGCGCGCTGCAGGGCCGCGGCCACCACCGGCCGGTCCGCGGAGGAGATGCCCAGGGAGTTCATGATCAGCTCGATCTTCAGCACTTCCGCCTGGTCGCTGAGGCCCTGGCGGGCGGAGACGGCGGTGGCGTACCAGCGGCGGATGATCTCCTGCTTGGAGGCCTCCCGGCAGGCCTCGTCGTCACAGATGCACTGGGAGATGACGTTCACGCCCATGTCCGTGGGGCTCTTGTAGGGGCTGACGCCGTAGATGCGCTTGAACATGGCCTCCAGCACGGGGAAGATCTCCACGTCCCGGTTGTAGTTGACGGTGGTGATCCCGTAGGCGTCCAGATGGAAGGGGTCGATCATGTTCACGTCGTCCAGGTCTGCCGTGGCGGCCTCGTAGGCCAGGTTCACCGGGTGCTTCAGCGGCAGGTCCCAGACCGGGAAGGTCTCGAACTTGGCATAGCCCGCGGCGATGCCCCGCTTGTACTCGTGGTAGAGCTGGCTCAGGCAGGTGGCCATCTTGCCGCTGCCCGGGCCGG
>JAFZOC010000108.1 GCA_017550765.1 Oscillospiraceae bacterium | reverse complement strand
GCATGGCGCTGCATCAGGGCCAGGACACCGGCCTTGTCCTTCAGATAGCGGACGTGGCGTAGCTGGTTGACCTTGTCGTAGGAGATGATCTGGGAGTTCAGGATCTTCTTCATGTAGGCCATGTTCCGCTCGCTGCAGGCGAAGACGGAGATGCCGGCGCCGGGGAAGGTGATCTTGGAGGTGGAGGCGAACTCGAAGACCATGTCTTCGTTGCCGTACTTGGCGCACTCGCTCAGGATGTCGGGGAAGGGGACGTAGGGGCCGTCGAACTCATGGACGCAGTAGGCATTGTCCCACATGAGCAGGAAGTCGGGCGCGGCGTGCTTGAGGGAGGCGATGCGGCGGATGGTCTCCGCGCTGTAGATGATGCCGTCGGGGTTGGAGTACTTGGGCACGCACCACATGCCCTTGACCTCCGGGTCTTTGGCCAGTTCCTCCACCACGTCCATGTCCGGGCCTTCCGGCGTCATGGGGACCGCGATCATCTCCATGCCGAAGCTCTCGGAGACGCCGAAATGCCGGTCGTAGCCGGGAGAGGGGCAGAGCCACTTGACTCTGTCGAGCTTTGCCCAGGGCTTGGGGCTCATGACCCGGCCGTGGGTGTAGGCCTTGGCGATGGTGTCGTACATGAGCTGCAGGGAGGCGCTGCCGCCGACGAAGATGTTCTCGGGCGCTACGCCCAGGAGCTCCGCGAAGAGGGCGCGGCAGGCGGGCAGGCCCGCCAGCTCGCCGTAGTTGCGCGCGTCGATGCCGTCGCACATATAGTCGCTGTCGGAACGCAGGATGTCCATCATGGGGCCGTTCATGTCCAACTGGGCCTTGCTGGGCTTGCCGCGGGCCATGTTCAGGCTCTGTCCCTGGGCCTTCAGTTCCTCATAGCGCGCGCGCACCGCCTCCAGCTCCGCCTGGAGCTCCGCCTTGGTCATTTCCGCGTATTTTTTCATGTCTCGATCCCTTTCATCGTCCCGCGCCGGGCCGTCTCCGCGGCCGCGCCGGGTGTAATAATTTCGCCGGGGGAAAAGGTCGCTCATCGATATGATAACACAAAGAGACGGGGCAATCAAGGCGCAGGGCGGTTTTTTCCCGAAAACGCCCTTTCCCTTTCCGAAAACATGTGGTATCATCGTCCTCAGAGAGGAAATGCGGAAAGGAGCGGAGAGCATGCGGGCGATGTGGATGCCCATGGAGCTGACGCTGCCCATGGTGCTGATCGTGCTGGCCGGGGTGTTCCTGGCCGGCTTCATGGACGGGATCGCCGGCGGCGGCGGGATCGTCTCGGTGCCGGCCTATTTCCTGGCGGGGCTGCCGTCCCATCTGGCCCTGGGCACCAACAAGCTCTCCTCCTGCATCGGCACGGCGGTGTCCACCTCCCGCTATGTCCGCGGGGGCTACATCGACTGGAAGCTGGGCCTGCCCTCCATCGCCCTGGCGATCGTTGGGGCGTCCCTGGGGACCCGGCTGCAGCTCATGGTAGACGAGCGGGCGCTCAAATACCTGCTGCTGGCAGTGCTGCCGGTGGTGGCCTTCGTGGTGCTGCGGCAGCGGACGCTACCGGAGGAGCCCGGGGACATCCCCCGGCCACGCCAGGCCGCCATCGTCTGGGCCGCCGCCCTCATCATCGGCGCCTACGACGGCTTCTACGGCCCCGGCGCGGGCACCTTCCTGGTGCTGACCTTCTGCGCCCTGGGCAAGCTGGACGTGCGCACCGCCTCCGGCAACGTCAAGCTCGTCAACCTCTCCAGCAACATAGGCGCCCTGGCCACCTCCATGCTCCATGGCAAGGTCTTCCTGGCCCTGGGCCTGATCGGGGCGGTGGCCTCGGTGGCGGGACACTGGATCGGCTCGGGCCTGGCCATCAAGGACGGCTCCAAGATCGTCAAGCCCACGATCCTGGTGGTGCTGGCGCTGCTGACGGTCAAGGTCCTCTCGGAACTGCTCTGAGAGGCGGCCGGCATGCGGAGAAGAGAACGAAGAACACGGAGAGAGGGAAGGATATGAAAAAGTCCATCGGCATCCTGGGGGGCATGGGCCCGCTGGCTACGGCGGATCTGTTCATCAAGATCACCACGCTGACCAAGGCGGACAGCGACAGGGAGCATATCCGCGTCTATATCGACAGCGACTGCGCCATCCCGGACCGGACCGAGGCCATCCTCCACGGCGGGGAGGACCCGGTGCCGGAGATGACCGGCGCCCTGCGGGATCTGGAGCGCTGCGGAGCGTCCTGCATCGTCATGGCCTGCAACACCGCCCACTATTTTCTGCCCAGGCTCCAGGCGCTGACGGAAACGCCCATCCTGGATATGCTGTCCATCACGGCACACCGATGCGCGGAGCTTTTCCCGGGCAAGCGGGCGGCGGTGCTGGGCACCACAGGCACCCTGCAGACCGGGATCTACGACCGGGCGCTGGAGGATGCGGGCGTGGCCTTCCTGCACCCGGACGAGGAGCAGCAGGCCTGGCTCATGCACCTGATCTACGATGTGGTGAAGGCCACCCGGCCCATGCAGCCGGAAGAGGAGGGATGGACCCGCCTGCTGGAGGAGCTGCGGCGGCGGGGAGCGGATTACTTCATCCTGGCCTGCACGGAGCTGCCCATCGTGGCCAACACCCTGCAGGACGAGGGCCCCTTCGTGGACCCCACCGAGGAGCTGGCCCGGGCGGCAGTGCTCTTTTGCGGCTATCCGCTGAAGGAAAAAGAGGCGGAATAAAGCGCTTATCCTGTACAATATGACAAAAACAACCGGTGTTATTTGTAAATAATACCGGTTTTTTGTGAATAGAATGAAAACAGTTTTACTTCTTTTCCTTAAAGAGCTATAATAAACATACACTATGGCGAAAGCCAAATGACGGAAAGTGAGAATCAAAAAGGAGGTCTCTATGGAAAACAACGCACCCAAGAAGGGCGGGTTCTTTCGGGCATACCTGAACTTCAACGTCCTGTACAAGATCCTGATCGGCCTGGTCGTCGGCGCGGTCGCCGGCGTGATCCTCGCGGCCAACGGCATCACGGCGCTGCCCCCCTGGATCAGCATGTTCGGCACGATCTTCACCAGACTGCTGAAAATGATCATCATCCCGATGATCGTCGGCTCCCTGGTGGTCGGCGCTTCGTCTGTCTCCCCTGCCACAGTCGGCAAAGTGGGCATCCGCATCATCGGCATCTATCTGATCACATCGGCCATCGGCGTCATCATCGGCCTGCTCATGGGCAACATCTTCCAGCCTCACGCGGAGCTGGCCGCCGTCACGGAGCTGGCTGCCGACGCGGCCGGCAAAACTGCCGAGAGCAATGTCTGGGAAGTCATCACCAACATCATCCCCACCAGCATCCTCACTGCCCTGGTGAACGAGACCGTGCTGCAGGTGATCTTCTTCTCCCTGATCCTCGGCCTCTGCCTGTCCTACATGAAGATCTCCGATGATGAGCGCATCCGCGACATCTCCTTCACCATGTTCAAGTGGTTCGACTGCCTGGCTGAGGCTATGATGAGAGTCGTGGCCGGCATCATGCAGTATGCCCCCATCGGCGTCGCGGTCCTGATCTGCGAGGTATTCGCCAAAAATGGCGCCAAGGTGGCCGGCGCCCTGGTCACGGTCACGATCGCCTGCTTCCTGGGCTATCTGATCCATGTGATCCTGGTCTACGGAGGCCTGCTGACGCTCTTCAAGATCAAGATCGGCACCTTCTTCAAGGAGGCCCGCACGCCCTTCATCACCGCCTTCGTCACCCGTTCCTCCAACGGCACCCTGCCCACCACCATGGCGGCGGCGGAGAACCTGGGCGTGGATAAGGAAGTCTACGCCTTCTCCCTGCCCCTGGGCGCCACGATAAATATGGACGGCACCGCGATCTACCAGGGCGTATGCGCCTTCTTCCTGGTCATGTCCTGCTACGCCCGCGGCCTGACCTATGGCGAGATGGCCATGATCGTGCTGTTGGCCACCCTGGCCTCCATCGGCACCGCCGGCGTCCCCGGCGCAGGCGCGATCATGCTGGCCATGGTCATGCAGGGCATCAACTTGCCGATCGCAGAGGGCACGGTACTGGCCGGCGCATATGCCATGATCCTGGGCATCGACGCGATCCTGGATATGGGCCGCACCGCGCTGAACGTGTTCGGCGACCTGACCTGCACTTGCTGCATCGCCAAAAAGCTGGGCTACTTGAAAGAGGACGCCGTCATCAAGTGATCCATGACGCGCTATGACTTGGACAAGAGACTGCGGGAGCTTGGCATCTACAGCGACTACTACCTCCGCAAGGAACTGAAACCGCTCGCGGAGCTGCTGCAGGAGGGGGAGCGGCTCAACTGCATCCTCACCGGCGTCCATGAGGCGGAGCGCAAGATGCTGGCCATCACGGACCGGCGCATCCTCCTCATCTTCTGCGGCGCGCTCGTCGCGGGAGAGGTGAAAGTCCTCCGGCGGGACGCCGTGGAGCGCTATGAATTCAACAAGAAGTTCCTGTTCTCCAGCCTGCAGATCGTTCTCAAGGACGGCAGCTCCTATGTCTTGACCAACACCCAGGGCTCGATGCGAGACTTCTTCGAGTGGGCCATGAAGCAGCCCCTCCCGCCGGGATAGGGCGGGGAAGACGGTCTCGGGACGACGCCGACAGACGCACAAGAGCAAAACAGACCGATATATCGATACCCGGAAAAGCTCCACCCCCGGTGGAGCTTTTCTGCGCGGTACGCCGGCGCGGCCCGTCCGGGACAAGGGCGCGATCAGCCTGGGACGGCCGGGCGCGGCCCCTTGTCGAGCCCCGTGTCTCGGGCCTGCGCAGGGACGCACAGAAAACGACAGGCCGCCCATCGGGCGGCCTGTCGAACTTTGGTGGAGAGCGGCGGACTCGAACCGTCGACCTTCCGCGTGTGAGGCGGACGCTCTAACCAGCTGAGCTAGCCCTCCAAAGCCCGTCTATAATAGCACATCCTTTTTCAGATTTCAAGAGGGAATTTATCTTTTTTGAAAAAAGGAGTTGACATTCTCTCAAGGGTATGGTAACATCCCATATGCTGTATGGCGGCATAGCTCAGTTGGCATACGCATCCGGAGCGTCCCTGCGGGGACGTTGGCGGATCCAGGTGCCGCTGCCCAATGTGATCGAGATACAGCGATATGGCGGCATAGCTCAGTTGGCCAGAGCATTCGGTTCATACCCGAAGTGTCCCCGGGTCGAATCCAGGTGCCGCTACCTAAAAG
>JAFZOC010000107.1 GCA_017550765.1 Oscillospiraceae bacterium | reverse complement strand
GCCCGCCGCTCCGTTTCGGCGCGGCGGGCTCTGCGCGTCTGTGCGAGGATCGCGGGGCGAGCAGGCGCAGACGGGCGGCGGGAAGGGTTTCCACAGCGGCGCCGACCGGCGGGCGACATGCCCGGAGCCGGTCCGATGGCAGGGCCCCGGGACGCCCTCAGCTGTGGAAGATGTTGCGCCAGCCGCGGATATCCACCGGCTCGAAGCGGCGCTTCAGCTCCCGCACCATGCGGTCGTGGTCGGTGCTCTCGATGACCACGTCGTAGCGGCCGGGGACGGAGCCGAAGGTGACGGTCCGGGCCGGCTGCAGCCGCGCCTCCAGCTTTTTCAGCATGGCCCGGCGGCTGACGGCGCAGTCGTAGATCCTGAGCGAGGAGTAGCCCTCGAGCGGGAAGGGCTTCAGCACCGTCCGATAGTCCCCCGCCCAGGGCTGCTCCCGAAAGCGGCGGAGCTTCTCCTCCAGGACCTCGGTCTTCTCCAGGATCAGCAGATACAGCACGCCCCGGTCCAGATCCAGGGAGCTGTGGATGTAGTTGCGGTAGGGGGAGCGGCGCTTCTGCTCGAAGAGCTGCTGCATGGCGGGGTTGGGCAGATCCTCATAGCGAATCACCAGCAGGTCTTTGTCCACGCTGTTGGAGAAGAAGGGCAGCCCTTCCGCGTGGGCCCAGTCTTTCAGCCGGCGTCCCTTCTCGTCGCTCATGGGCACGGTCTCCAGATACTCCATGGTCTTCATGTCGTAGAGCGCCGCGCCGTTCATGGTGATCACCGGCAGACGCAGTTCCACCCCCGGCAGCAGCTCCCGGACCGTGGCCTGGGTCTCGGAGGTGGCCACCGTGAACAGGGCCCCGTCGTCCAGCAGGCGCTGGAGCTCCACTTTGGAATAGGGCTGCAGCTGCCGGTCCGCGCCCAGGAGCGTGTCCCCGATGGCGGAGACGAAGAGCGTGTCCGTCTGCCGCAGGCGGGGGAGGTGGACGCGGTTCACGAGCTCGGCCACCACCACGCCGATGACGGTGTCCAGGGTCCTGTTGAAGGCGTAGAGGAAGGGGCTCACGTCGTCGGCGTGCTTGATGGTGATGACCAGGAAGACCACGGCGGAGAAATAGGCCGTCTCTCGGATCTTCAGCAGCACCGTGCAGTACAGCACGATCCCGGTGAACGTGCCGATCAGTGCGAAGTGCAGCCAGGGCGCCTCGTAGCCGCGGCTGTCCAGCCACTGTTCCAGCAGCAGGAGCGCCAGGCCCCAGAAGGCGCCGATGAAGGTGCCGACGATCCGCTTTCGCCCCACCGCGTGGGTGCTCTTGCTGCTGGGCTGGATACACTGCAGCACGGCCATGGCCGCATACAGCGGCTCGCCCTGGCGACCGCGCAGCACATAGACCAGCAGACACAGCCACACGGCGATCATGGTGCGCAAGATCCGCTGCCCGGGGATGGGCAGCTTTTTGAGTCGTTCCATAGGTCCCTCCCGGAGTCTTCGTCGCCCCATGATACCACAGCTCGCGGTAGGAGCGCAAGCTTCCCTTTCGCCGCGGGACGTGCTATACTGGGGAAAAGACCTCCGCGCCCTGGCCCCGGGCCCCGTGACGGCGGAGCCCGCTCGCCGCCGCTGCGGCGCGCGGGAAGGAAAGGAGCGGTCACTGTGAAGATCCTGATAACGGCCTTCGATCCCTTCGGGGGCGAGCCGGTCAACCCCGCCTGGGAGGCGGTGCGTCGATTGGAGCCGCCGGCGGGCGCGGAGCTCAGGCGCCTGCAGCTGCCCACGGTCTTCGGCCTCTCCGGCGATCTGGTCTGCGCGGCCATGGAGCGGGAGCGGCCGGACGTCCTCCTCTGCGTGGGCCAGGCGGCGGGCCGGGCGGCGATCACGCCGGAGCGGGTGGCGATCAACGTGATGGACGCCGCCATCCCCGACAACGCCGGGGCGCAGCCCCGGGAGGAGCCGGTGGTCCCCGGCGGTCCCGCGGCCTACTTCTCCACGCTCCCCGTGAAGGCGCTGGCGGCTGCCGTCGCGGCGGCGGGGGCTCCGGCGGAAGTATCCAACAGCGCGGGGACCTTCGTCTGCAACGCCCTCTTCTACCGCGCGCTGCATGCGATCGCGACGGGCGCCCTGCCTGTCCGCGCCGGCTTCGTCCACGTCCCCTGTCTGCCGGAACAGGCGGAGCGGATGAAAAAGGACCGCCCCCTCCCCGCCATGGCCCTGGACGACATCGTCCGCGGCCTCCAGGCAGGAGTGGAGTTCCTGGCCTTTTGACCGGACAGTTCGATCGGACAGTCTGAGAACGGCCTGACGAAGATCGTCAGGCCGT
>JAFZOC010000012.1 GCA_017550765.1 Oscillospiraceae bacterium | reverse complement strand
TCCCCCTCCTCGATCGTCACCTCGATGTGGGTACAGAAGCCCGCCAGGGCCTCGTCGATGGAGTTGTCCACGATCTCGTAGACCAGGTGGTGCAGACCGGAGGAGGAGGTGGAGCCGATGTACATGCCCGGCCGTTTCCGGACGGCCTCCAGCCCTTCCAGCACCTGGATCTGTGACGCGTCGTATTCCTGTTCGACTTTTTCGATGATGTCTGCCATAGTTCCTCCGAGACGCCGGAGCTCGACCGGCGTCTATTCTTCATTCCATGATCTGACCGCGCTCTTCGGCGCGCTTGAGCAGGGTCGCGCTGGCGATCTGGCTCAGATAGACCCTGGTCTCCCCCTTGCGCCGGCAGAGGACGAAGGACCTGGGGAGGTCCTCCGCCGCGTTGATCACACGGCCGGCTCTTTCCGACGCGGCCAGGAACTTCCGCGTCAAATGGCTCTGGGACGTGATGTCCAGGTCGAAGATCCCGACGATCTCATCCTCCCGGACCAGGGTCCCCTTGCCCAAATGCAGATATCTCACCGGATCTTCCCTCTCTCTACGAAGAAGACCTTCCCTCCGGTCCTGCGGGAGATATCCGTGTCCTCGCAGCAGGTGATGAGGGTCTGGCCGCCGCCGATCCGGTTCAGGACGAACTCTTGCCGCCGGGCGTCCAGCTCCGAGAGCACGTCGTCCAGCAGCAGGACGGGCATCTCCCCCGTCTCCTCCATCAGGATCTCCCGCTCGGCCAGTTTCAGGGACAGGGCCGCGGTCCTGGTCTGGCCCTGGGAGGCGAAGCTCCGGGCGGAGCGCCCGCCGATCTGGATGTCCAGGTCGTCCTTGTGGGCGCCGGTGAGACACTGGCCGCTGTCGATCTCCGCCTGGCGGTGGCTCTCCTGATGGTCGCAGATGTCATAGAAGATATCCCGGGCGGAGGCGAAGGGATCTTTCACGGTGCTCACGGTCTGGTAGGCGATGCTGAGCTCCTCCCCCTTGCCGGAGAAGTCCCGGTGGATGGGCGGGGCGCTCTTTTGGAGCCGGGACACATAGGCCGCCCGGTAGCGGATCAGCTGTGCGGAGGCCCGGGCCATGGCCATGGAGAAGTCATCCAGGGCGTCCAGGAGACTGGGCTTTTCCCGCCAGTCCTTCAGGATCCTGGTCTTGCTCTCATAGGCCCGGTTGAACTCGGTCAAGAGCTCCGCGTAGCGGGGGCGGATCTGGGAGATGGCCTCGTCCAGCATCCTGCGGCGCACCGCGGCCCCGTCCCGGATCAGGTCCAGATCGTCCGGGCAGAAGAGCACCACGTTCACCACATCGGAGAGCTCCGACGCGGTCTTTTTCACGGAGTTGACCTTGATCTGCTTGGCCTGCCCGGCGCGCAGCCGGATGTCGATCGTCTGCTGGCGCTCGTGGCTGTATACCTCCGCCAAGATCTGGCTCTCGCTGTAGCCGAAGCCGATCAGCTCCCGGTCGAAGCGGGTGCGGAAGCTCCGCCCGCAGGACAGCATATATACGGCCTCCAGCAGGTTGGTCTTGCCCTGGGCGTTGGGACCGCAGATCACATTGGTCCCGGGCGAGAGCTCAACGGTCTCCCACTCGTAGTTGCGAAAGCCGTTCAGGGCGACCTTGACCGCTCTCATGCCTGTTCGACCTGCAGCGCGAAGCGGTCGAACTCCACCACGTCGCCCGGGCGGATCTTTCTGCCCCGCTGGATGCAGACTTCACCGTTGACCTTCACCAGGCCCTCGGCGACGGCCATCTTCGCCTCGCCCCCGGTGCCGACCAGAGACGCGTATTTCAGCAGCGCGTCGAGCTTGATGAACTCAGTATCTATCGTAATTTTTTCCATAGAAATGACCTTTCAAAATAATGAAGTCGCGATGCTGATGAAGGAATGAAGACGCTTTGCTGATGAAGAGATCATGGTATCGCCTTCGGCGATGGATCCTGATCCGTCGCGCTTCGCGCGACACCACGATCGGTCCGAAGGACCCTTTATTTCTTCATCTTTTCATCCCTTCATCCCTTCACTCTCCCGCTCTCAGACGCACGGGCAGGATCATATAGGTGAAGGCCGCGCTGCCGTCCGCCGCGCGGATGACACAGGGGGAGGAGGCGGTGTTGAGACACAGCTGCAGCTCATCGGTGCCGGCGGCCTTCAGGGCGTCCATGAGATAGCGGTCGTTGAAACCGATCTCCAGCCCGTTGCCGTTGCCCTCGCAGGTGCACACGTCCTCGGCCTTGCCGAAGGGCGTCACACAGTAGCAGTCGATGGTCCCGTCGCCGAAGGTCAGGCGGACGGGGCTGCTGTTCTTCTCGCTGACGATCAGAGATACGCGGTCGATCACCGACATGATCTCGCCCCGGTCCACCTGGATGACGGTGCGGAACATCTCGGGGATGGAGCGGCGGTAATTGAGGAAATCGCCCTCCAGACGGCGGGTGATGACCACCGTGTCGCCGATGAAGAAGGAGATGTGCTTGGACCCCACGGAGATCTGCACGGGATCGTCGCTGTCGGCGCATATCCTCTGGATGTCCGTCAGGGAGGAGCCGGGGACCACGAAGCTGCAGTTCTCCATCTTGGCGCTGTCCAGCTTTTCGCTGCGCTTGGCCAGACGGTAGCCGTCCACAGAGACCAGGGTCAGCTCGTCGCCGTCCACCTCGAAGAGGGTGCCGGTGTAGATGGGGCGCACGTCGGTGTCCGCCACGGCGAAGATGGTCTGGTCGATCATGCTGCGCAGGATCATCTGGGGCAGGGAGATGGTGTTCACCACATCCACCACGGGCATCTCCGGATAGTCCCCGGCGTCGATGCCCATGAAATTGAACTCGCTCTTGGAGCATTTCACCCTGATGCTGTGGTCATAGCCGGCGCGGACGGTGACGATGCCGTCGGGCAGGCGCCGGAGCATCTCGCCAAAGAAACGGGCGCCCACCACGATGGAGCCCTTTTCCTCCACATCGGCCCGGACGTTGGTAAAGATGCCCTCTTTCAGGTCGTAGCCGGTGATCTTCACGTCGTCCTTGGCTTCCAGCAGCAGGCCTTCCAGCGCAGGGATCGGGCTCTTGGAGGCCGTAGCGCGGGAAGCGATGGCGCAGGCGCTCTGCAGCAGATGTTTCTCACATGAAAAGATCATGGTCTTTCCTCCTTCTGATATCTTCTATCAGCTATGTATATGTGTATTTTTGTTTTGTTTGTTATTATCGGGAAATTTTGTGGAAAAGCCGTGAAGGCCCTTGTACGGCAAGGCTCGACGATCGTTGACGATCCTGTGGAGGATGAGAGCGGATCGAACAGACAAATATCGGCAAACGGATATCCACAGGACGTTCTCCACTTTCAACAGCAGGATCGTGGAAAACTCAGGACGAGGTGCTGGTGGTGATGTTCGAGGAGATATCGCGCACGATCCCGGAGATGTTCGAGTCCGTCCGTAGCAGATCCTCGACCTTCCGGATGGAGGAGAGGACCGTGGAGTGATTGCGCTTGCCGTGCTTTTCGCCGATGTCCTGCAGAGACAGGTCCGTCAGCGTACGCATCAGGTGCATGGAGATCTGACGGGCCATGACCGTGTTCTTCGAGCGGCTCTGGCCGGTGATCTCTTCCTCCCGGATGCCGAAGTACTTCGCGGTCTCCCGGAGGATCTTCTCGGGCGTGGGGATGTAGTCTCCGTCTCGGGTCACGTCTTCGATGGCGCGTTTGGCGTTCTCGATGCTGATCTCTTCGCCCAGGAGCTCCTTGTAGGCGGTGAGGCGCTTGATCACGCCCTCCAGCTGGCGGATGTTCGCCGTGACGTGCTCGGCGATGTAGCTGACCACGTCGCCGGGCAGCAGCAGGCCCAGCTGGGCCGCCTTGTTGCGGGCGATGGCCATGCGGGTCTCCAGATCGGGGGGCTGGATGTCCACCATGAGCCCGCCCTCGAAGCGGGTGCGGAGCCGGTCGTCCAGCAGGGACATCTCGATAGGCGGCCGGTCGGAGGTGATGACGATCTGATGGCCGGCCTCGTAGATGTTGTTGAAAGCGTGGAAGAATTCCTCCTGCGTGCGCTGCTTGCCGGCGATGAACTGGATATCGTCCACCAGCAGCAGGTCCACGTCTCGATAGCGGGTGTGGAACTCCTCCGTAGAGCCTTCCTTGATGGCTTTGACCATCTGGATGGTGAACTCGTCGCCTTTCACATAGGCGATGCGGGCCTTCGGATCGTGGGCGTGGATGTACTGTCCGATGGCCAGCAGCAGATGGGTCTTGCCGAGGCCGGAGTTCCCGTAGATGAAAAGAGGGTCGAAGGCTTTTCCGGGCTTTTCCGCCACGGCCACGGCGGCTGCGTGGGCCAGTTCGTTGGACTTGCCCACGATGAAGCGGTCGAAGGTATAGCCCTCCATCTCGGGGAAGCTGTCGTCCCGGTCCTTGGATGAGACGTATTCGTCGTCGTCCGTCAGGATCAGCAGGTCGAACTCGGAGGCGAAGAGGTCGGAGAGCGCGGCCTTGATGATGTCGCTGAAGCGGTCGCTGATGATGTTCCGCTTGAAGTCGCTGGTGGTGCGGATCACAAGGCGGCTGTCGACGATCTCGATCGGGACGCAGTCGTCGAACCAGGCGCGGATGGCGGTGGGCGTAAGCTTTTGGGAGAGGGTATTCAGGACCTCCCGCCAGATATCGTCGATGGAATTCATTCAGGACACCCCTTTTCCAGACAGGATCTCCGGCGATGGGATCGTCGGGATCGTCGCGTGGCGAGAACGATCGGCCTCACGGCCGTTATCTCTGTCAGACGCCGGATCCGGCGACAGAGCGGCGCTGCGATGCTGTGCGCGACGCGCCGAGCAGGGAAGACAGGACAGAGCGGTCTGGCGGCTTCGATGGGCCGCACAGCGGTCGGACACGTCGCCTGACGGCTTTATTCCATCCTATCATCATTATGTCATTATAACAAAAAAGCCCGTCTTTTGCAAGAAGGACAGGAAGATCAATATATAAATAATGTAGAGAAAACGGGAAGGAAAAAGCACTTGACTTTTATGATATGATGAGTATGATAAAGGCTCTGGATCAGAACGAACGAGGAGGAACATATATGGACAAATATCTGGATATCGCGCCGGAAGTGCAGCAGGCCCTGGCAGAAGGCCGGCCCGTGGTGGCGCTGGAGAGTACGATCATCTCCCACGGCATGCCCTATCCCAAGAACGTGGAGACCGCCCTTCTGGTGGAGCAGACCATCCGCGACAACGGCGCCGTGCCCGCAACGATCGCCATCATCGGCGGCCGCCTGAAGGCGGGGCTCAGCCGGGACGAGATCGAGTATCTGGGCAAGGCAGGCCGGAAGGTCGCCAAGGCCAGCCGCCGGGATCTGCCCGCCCTGGTCGCCCGGAAGGCCGACGGCGCCACCACCGTGGCCACCACCATGATCATCGCGCACATGGCCGGCATCGGCATCTTCGCCACCGGCGGCATCGGCGGCGTGCATCGGGGCGCGGAGACCACCATGGACATCTCCGCCGACCTGGAGGAACTGGCCCAGACCCCCGTCATGGTGGTCTGCGCGGGCGCCAAGAGCATCCTGGACCTGGGCTTGACCCTGGAGTATCTGGAGACCAAGGGCGTGCCCGTGATCGGCTACGGCACCGACGAGCTGCCCGCCTTCTACACCCGCAGATCCGGCTTCGGCGTGGATTATCGGGTGGACTCCCCCGAGGAGCTGGCGGCGATCTTCCGCGCCCAGCGGGATCTTGGCTACAAGGGCGGCATGCTGGTCACCGATCCCATCCCCGAGGAATACGCCATGGAGAAGACCGTCATCGACGCGGCCATCGAGCAGGCGCTGAAAGAGGCGAAGGAGCAGGGCATCCACGGCAAGGAGACCACGCCCTTCCTGCTGGCCAAGGTGGTGGAGCTCACCGGCGGCGAGAGCCTGGAGAGCAACATCCAGCTGGTGCTGAACAACGCCCGCCTGGCCGCCCGCACCGCGGCAGAGCTGGCAAAGAAGAACGGCTGATCCGAAACAGGACGATACAGGAGGAACGAGAGAGGCAGGCTAAGTCTGCCTCTCTCGTTCCTCCTTGCGTATCTCTATCCGATCTGACGGTCTGATCTTCGGCCCCTTCATGTATCGTATCCGATCGCTTGGTACAGGTCCCCCTCCCGCCTGGTCCAAACTGCCCTGCTCTTGGGCCATTTGACAAGGTCTCCTTATTGTGCTATACTGTCGTCAAGGTCGGTGCACAGGCCTGCAGAGATATCCACAATCAAACAAAAAACCTATAAGAGTTGCGCGAGGGACAAGCCCGATGACCGCACGGCAACCTCCCGGAGAGAAAGGTGCCAAAGCTTGTACGATAGGTCTATACCAGTCCCGCGACTGGTATTTTTGCGCCTGTTTTTCTGGGAGTACAGAGAAATGAGGTGCATTTTTATACAAGAAGAATGGTATGTGGTCCACACCCATTGGGGCTGGTTCCGGCTGGACGAAGGGGCTTATCGAGATCACCTGGCCGGGAAGCTCTGGATCGACTGGAAGCCGAAGAGCATGGCCTCGTCAGAGAAGGAGGAAGAAACGCTCCCTGCGCAGGAGATCCCGCCCTGCGTGACCGAGGAGGCTGTCAGACTTCGGGACGAGGCAGCCAGACGAGACGTGTTTCTGTTCGTTCGGGAACGGTTCCCGGGGATCCGGGCAGAGATCCCTTTCACATCCAATATGCAAAGGATCTCAGTTCAGGAGCTGCCCCTGTCCGTCAGAGCGTCGAACTGCCTGATGCGCTCCGGCGTCAGCACGTTCGGATCGCTCTATGAGACCGTCAACAGCGAGACCGGCCTGCGTTCTATCAGGAATCTCGGCTCGAAAAGCGAGGAGGAGATCCTCCACAGCTTTTTCTCCGCGTGCTACGATCGATTATCAGCGGGAGAAAAAGCGCAGTATTGGCAGAGGATGATCGACGAGAGGACGCAAAACAGCAGGATCTAGTATATCGATCCCAAGCATTCTTTCCAGACAGTACAGCATGTTATGATCTGAAAGACCGGATCAAAAAGGAGGTCAGTATGTTCAGAAAGATCGTATTCTATCTCGGAAGTGCACTTTCTTTCTTCTTTCTTCCCATCCCCATCCCTTGGTCTCCTGTCGTGATGTTCGTCGGCGTTCTTGCGGTGGTCATTCTTCCGACCATAGGCAGCGCCGTCGCCCTCGGGGCTTGGATCTGGGCTGCCATAGAGGTCTTTTCAAGACCATTCTCCTGGCTCATGATACCCTTCGCCCTTTTCGGGATCTTTTGTGTGATCGGATATGGCCTTTCATTTCTGGTCGGGATCGGAGTGATCAAAGAGAAGGATCGACGCCAGGTGTTTTAAGAAGTGTGCAGATATCACAAAACGAATAAGGCGAGAGGGTCTCCCTCTCGCCTTTCCGTGTCTGCCATGTCTGACTTTTATGACGTTGGATCTGCTGTTTCCCGCCCCTGATCTTCCGGCAGCGCCGAGGCGAAGTAGATGATGTCGCTGATCGGTTTCTCCCGGCCGTACTGCACGGGATTGATCAGCTGGAAATGGAAGGCGGTGGAGGCGGTCTGGCCGCCGTCCAGGGTATAGGCTTTCCAGCAGCCGCGGCGGACCATGGCGTTGGCCGCGTCCCGCAGGTTTGGCAGGTGGTCCAGCGCGGGCACACGGGGATCGCAGTTGATGTTCATGCAGAGATAGTGGTGCCGCCCCAGCAGGCCCAGGGCGCTGCGGGCGTAGTAGTCCCGCACCTCGCCCCAGATATAGGTCTCGGGCGTCACGTCCACGCCGTCGTCGATGAGCACCGGCCCGAAGGCCAGGGAGAACAGCACGTCGTTGTCCCGCAGGAACTGCTCCGTATCCTCCCGGCCGGTGTCGTCGCCCATGTAGCGGAAGAGCAGGTCCCCGTCGGCAGTGATGAAGCAGGTGTCGGCGTTGTCGGGCCGGAAGCGGATGATCTGCCGCTGATAGACCGACACGCCGCAGTCGCGGCCGTGATAGTAGAAGTCCCCGCCCAGGGCGACCACGGCGTTGGCCTTGCGGGAGAAGGACGTGGTCGTCTCGAACCACAGGCTCCAGGGCTCGTCGCTGGAGATCTTGCGCCGGAACTGAGAGCCGTCGGCGATGAAGACCTCGGTGAAGGTGCCCACCGCCTGGGCCTCCGGCTCCTGCCAGACGATGCAGAGGATCGTCTCGTCCAGATAGCAGCGGATCGGCCGCCCGGCGATGAAGGGGATGTCTGCGTTCCAGACCAGCTGTTCCTCCCCGATGAGGGCCCGGGCCTCCGGCGTCTCCAACAGCGCCAGGATCTCGGCGGGATCGTCGGTGACGAGAAAGCGGTCCTCCACCGGCGCCGGCGCGCAGAGGGCCTCCTCCGCGATGCGGTAGTGCAGGGGGATATAGGGCAGGTCCTGGGTCGCCGCACTGTAGAGCGCCCCGACGTCGGGCAGACCGGGATAGAGATCCTCCCCGTTGCGCAGTTCCCAGCCGCTCTCGGTATAGACGTAGCGCAGCCGGACGCGCTCCTGCCGGATCCAGTCCTCCGGGTGGGACAGGCGCTCTCCCAGCAGTTCCTCGTAGACCTGTTCCAGCAGTTCCGGACGGAACCGGCGGTCCTCCAGATAGATCTCGTCCGGGCGGGCGGCCGCCTCGACCCGCTCTTTCAGACGCTCCTGCAGCTCCTGGCGCATCCCGGCGCCTGCCAGAGCGTCCAGGTCCAGCAGACGGACGGTCATATCCTGACTGGCCGTCTCGCCGTCGGATACGCAGGGCCCGTCTTTCTCGTAGGACCAGCAGGCGGCGTAGAACTGGTCCAGCTGTTCCTCCCGCGGCCAGACGGGGGAGAGGGCCAGCTGCGGCAGCGGCTCCAGCACGGGCGGCGGAGGCGTCGGCGTATTGATAAAGGGGATGGGCAGCTCGCTCTCCTCCAGGGTCGTGTCAGACAGATACAGTCCGAGAAAGATCCCGAAGATCCCGATGATCAGGACCAGAAAGAGCAGCAGCGTGATCTTGAAGGCTCTCATGTCATCCTCTCCCGAAGACCTGACTGGTACGCCGGCGCCTGCGGCTGACCGATGAAAAAGCGGAAAAGGCGGCCCGGGAGGGCCGCCTCAGCTTGTCAAATAAGTCCGGGGGCTTTTTTGACCGCGCTTCCCCGCCGAGCATTTTGGCCGAACACAAAATGCTGTTTTCGAAAAGCCTTGCAAAACAAGGCTTTTCGAGCGGCGGGCTATCTGATTCGAGGCGGGCCTTGCCCCCCTCGAGCTCCCCCGCTGCTCTGTCATCTGCCGCTGCAACGATTTTTTTGACAGTCTCAGGCGGCCCGGGAGGGCCGCCTTTCTCGATCGATGCAGATCAGAAGTCGGCGTTGCCGGTGGTGCGGGGGTGCAGTTCCACGTCGCGGATGTTGCTCACGCCGGTGAGGTACATGACCATGCGCTCGAAGCCCAGGCCGAAGCCCGCGTGCCGGCAACTGCCGTAGCGGCGCAGGTCCAGATACCACCAGTAGTCCTCTTCCTTCAGGCCCAGCTCCTTCATCCGCGCCAGCAGCATGTCCAGCCGCTCCTCGCGCTGGCTTCCGCCGATGATCTCGCCCACGCCGGGCACCAGACAGTCCGCCGCGGCGACGGTCTTGCCGTCGTCGTTCAGGCGCATGTAGAAGGCCTTGATGTCCTTGGGGTAGTCGGTGACGAAGATGGGCTT
>JAFZOC010000106.1 GCA_017550765.1 Oscillospiraceae bacterium | reverse complement strand
TGTCGCCGAAGCTCATGATCTCGCCGGCATAGTAGGTGTCATACTTGCCCTGCATCGCCTCGACCTTATCATACCAGCCGGTGGCGTAGTCTTCGGAGAAGACATGGGGGAAGTAGTACACAGACCACTCGTTGATGACTTCCCTGGCGGGGTTGTGCATGGTCTTCAGATCATCCAGGACCATCTGCTTGCAGGTCTCATAGGGGATCTCTTCCATGTTCTTATGCTTGCGCAGGGCATAAGTGGTGATGACCTGGTCGATCTCATCCCTCCAGCGGCGGTAGTAGACCATCAGGCGGCCCAGCTTCTCCGGGACCATGTTGTCGAACACATAGTAGGAGATCTCGGGGTGATCCTCCGGCTTGGTGAGGAAGGCCTGCACATCGTAGCGCTCGTAGTCGATCTTGGAGAAGAGCGCCATCTCGTCCTCGCGGGTGTCGAAGTACTCGACCATGCCCTTCTGGCCGTCGGCACGGGTGCCGGGGATGAAGAGAGGCGCGGTGACGATGATCTTGTCGTACTCTTCGACCTGACCGTTGACCGTGACGTAGACCTTGCCGTCGCGGCGCTCGACCTTCTCGATGGTGGAGTTCAGGCGGGCGGGATTCTTCAGGTGGGCGTTCAGCTGCTCCCAGATGTACTGGGTGCCCTGCTCCCAAGTCCACAGATTGACCTTCACAAAGTTCATGCAGGTCTGGAAGTCCAGATACTTCAGGACGTAGGCAGCGGGGATCTCATCGAAGTAGCCGTAGCCAAAGGAAGTGAAGGGCCCGATCCAGATCTTCTGGACCAGTTCGACGCCGTTGAGCTTGCAGAACTCGGCAAAGGGCAGCGCCAGATCCTTCAGGTTCGGGTTCTCGCCCTGGACGCGCTCGCGGCCCGGGGTGACGGCAAAGCCGTCGTAACGGCCTTCGGCGACGCCGCGGTGGCCGTTGACGTCGTAGCCCTTGTACTTGGTCTCCAGCAGTTCGCCGAACTTCTTCAGCTGCTTCTTCATCTTCAGCAGCCAGGGGTTCTTGATGAGGTTGCCGAGGGTCCTGGCAAAGGGATCGATCACATTGCCGTTGCTGTCCTTGTAGTTGCGGTTGAGCTTCGGGCCGTCATGCGTGATGCCGCAGAACTTCTCGACGTCTTCCACCGCGTAGTACGAGGGAACGCCCATGATGGCGCCCATCTCATAACGCCGGCCGTTGTAATACGGGCTCCAGCACTTGCCGCCCACACGGCCCTGACGCTCCAGGATCGTGTAGTTGGTGTAGCCCTTCTGCTCCAGATACATACCGGCGCTCAGACCGGCAGGACCGCCGCCGATGATGCAGATACGAATGTTCTTGTCCATTTTTTCCCCTCCGAATAAGAATGGTTAAGGTGTGATATCCGCTGGCATGATTATACATCACAAGAAAAGTGTTGTCACTAGTTGTTTTGCTCTTTCCTGTCAAAAAAGACAGCTATTTTTCTTTTCCCTCTTCCCCGGTCCTTCGATCCATGCTATACTACAGGTAAAAAGGAGGTCGGTCTCTATGCGATATCAGCATTTTGCTGACATGCTCCGTCATTGGGCGGAGGCCTCGCCGGATGCGCCCGCGCTGCGCTATGGCGAACGAACGCTCACCTTCTCGAAGCTCTGGGAGACTGTTCAAAAACGCTCCGAAGAACTGCGCGGCACTGGCAAAACATGTCTCGGCCTGCTCTCTGACGGGAGCATGGACTGCGTCATCGAGCTCTTCGCGGCAAACATCGCAGGCCTGCAGATCGTCATGCTCGACGAGAACGCCCCTTCCGTGCTGCTCCGCCAGCTCCTCGCCTATACGGACGTGGATCTGCTCTGGGGCGATGTGGATCTGGTGGACGAACTGTCCCCCTATCTGTCTTCAGGCGTCCAGGGCGGCGAAGGGCGCATCCTCTTCTTCACATCCGGTACTACGGAGCGCGCCAAAGCCGTGGTGCTGACGGATCGCTCCCTCTGTCAGAGCGCCTACAACGGATCTGCGAAGCTCCCCCTCTCCCCTTCTGATACGCTGCTGTGTCTGCTCCCCCTGGGGCATGTGTTCGGCTTCGTCTGCGGGCTCCTCTGGGGCCTCAACTGCGGAGCCTGTGTCGCTCTCGGCCGCGGTCCCCGTCATTATATCGACGACTGCGCCTTCTACCGCCCCACAGCGGTCTCTGTCGTCCCGCTCCTCCTTGGTTTCCTCATCCAGCAGCGCCTTCTGAACGATGAACTGGCGCTGATCCTCGTCGGTGCGGGAGACTGCCCCCCCGCGCTCCTGCAAGCGGCAGCTGCCAAGGGCATCCGGGTCAGCTTCGGCTACGGCCTTACGGAGACCAGCTCCGGCGTCGCCATCAGCGTCCAGGGCGACCCCTTCGCCATGGAGATCTGCCCGGATGATACCGTCACGCTGGCTGAGGACGGTGAGATCCTGATCCAGGCGCCCACCTGCATGATGCAGGGCTACTACAAGCGCCCGGAGAGCACGGCGGAAGTCCTGATCGACGGCGTCTTCCGCACGGGCGATCTTGGCCGTTTCGATGATGATGGCAAGCTCCACATCACCGGCCGCAAGAAAGACATCCTGGTCCTTCCCGACGGGACAAAGATCTTCCTGCCGGAGTATGAAGCCGCCCTGTCCCGCGTCCTGGACAATGGGGAGCTGGCCGTCGTCCTGAAGGATGCTCGTCCTCATCTCATTTATGTTGGAAAAGGCGCTGAGCGGGAGATCCTTGACAAGCTCAGACCTCTTATGACCGAGCTGCCGCGTGGCCAAAGGCTGGGCGGCGTCACCATCACCCAGGCGCCGCTGCCCCGCACGGCAACGGGTAAGATCAAACGCTGGGAACTCCAGCAGAAAGGTTGACAGATATGACAAGAGCGGAAGTCATCAAGGAGATCAAGACCGTCATTTGCAACTGCTTCCCTGATATGGAAGGACAGGAGCTCAAGGAGGACACGGTGATCAACACCGAGACTGCCATCGACTCCATGGGCTTCGTGCTGGTCATCTGCAAGCTCGAGGCTTTGTTCGATGTAAAGATCCCCGAGCGTCAGTGGGCCAAGCTCTCCACCCTGGGCGATGTGGCGGACGCCATCATGAAGCGTCTGCCCAAAACTTGATCATGTTCCGGCAGGAACTGCTGCTGCGCAGCAAGGACGTCGACCTCCACCGTCGCCTCCGGACTTCCCGCCTCTTCGAGCTCTTGCAGGAAGCTTCGATCAAGCATACCGAAGAGCTCGGCATGGGCCGGGACAAGACCTTGGATAAAGGGATCTTGTGGATCGTTGGTCTACAGAAGGCAGAGATCCTACGGATGCCCGTCTATGATGAACATCTCCTGCTGAAGAGCTGGCCGGGCAAGACCATGCATCTCTTCTTCCCCCGTTACTATCAGCTCGAGACAGCCGACGGTGAGGTGCTCCTGCGGGCAAGCGCTCTATGGATGCTCGTCGATCGGGTCACGCGCAAGGTCGTCTTCCCCGAGAAATATGGCGTTGTCATCGAAGGCGAGAGCACCGGGGATGAGATCGCTCTGCCCGCTTCTCCGCGCCGTCTGGAACTGACCGAAGCGGTCCCCTTCCAGGTCCCCTACAGCTATGTGGATCTCAACGGGCACATGAACAACACCCGCTACTTCGACCTGGCTGAGGACTGTATCCCTGCCTCCGCCGAGGGACGTGCACTGCGCTCGATCCAGGTCGAGTATGTCAGCGAAGCGCGCCACGGCGATGCCATGCAGGTCCGCTGGGGACAGCAGGACCAGGATTATTTCATCCAGGGCGAAGCGGACAAGCCTGTTTTCCGAATGCGTTTAGGCTACGAAGATCGATAAAAGAGGCGGGATCGTTCCCGTCTCTTTTTTTCACGGGCAGTTCTCTCCGTCCCGCTGTTCTACTGAGCTCATGCAGCATCATACCTTGTTCCATAAGGAGTGATGTACATGATCGATCTCGTCCATCTCGTCAAGAACAAACATTTCGTATCCACCATCGGCGCGATCCTTGCCGTAGTGCTGATCTTCTGGACAGTGAACAGCCCATCGATCGTCGGCGTGTCCGCCGCAAAGCGGAGCCTGCCGGTCTATTCGGTCGAGCGGCAGGACAAAGTCATCGCCATGTCCTTCGATGCCGCCTGGGGCAACGAAGATACCCAGCTCCTCATCGATATCCTGGGGCAGTATGGCGTGAAAACGACTTTCTTCGTCGTGGGAGATTGGGTCGACAAGTATCCGGAGTCGGTGAGAGCTCTGTCTGATGCCGGCCACGAGGTGATGGACCATTCCTCCAGCCATGCGCATTTTTCATCATTGAGCGCAGAACAGATCCAGGCTGATATCAGCTCCTGCAACGAGAAGATCGCAGCGATCACCGGCGTCGTGCCGACTCTTTTCCGCTGCCCCTACGGCGAGTACGACGACCATGTGATCCAGAGCGTGCAGCAGCTCGGCATGACAGCGATCCAGTGGGATGTGGACAGTCTGGACTGGAAGGGCATCTCTGCAGATGAGATCGCGCAGCGGGTCCTGAAGAACGTGCGTTCCGGGAGCATCATCCTTTTCCACAACGCCGCCGAACACACGCCTGAGGCTCTGCCCGGGATCATCCAGGCGCTGCAGGCCGACGGCTACACCATCGTCCCCGTTTCCCAGCTCCTGCTCTCCGGCGACACCTACATCGACAACACCGGCCGCCAGTGGGCCAAGTAAAGATAAGCGCAGCGTCCACAAACTAAAAAACACGCAGGGCCTCGCATCAGTAAAGTGCGGAGCCCTGCGTGTCTTTATCTTCAAACGCGTTCAAGGGAGCGTGATCCCTTATTTTCTTCCCCCGCGGCGCATATAGGCCGCGGCGATGCCGCCCTCGGAGGTCTCGCGATAGCGTTGGTTCATGTCGATACCTGTGCGGTACATACTTTTGAGCACCATATCATAACTAATGCGGCGGGTCCCCTCCAGGAAGAAGGCCAGGTTTGCGGAGTTTAGCGCGCGCATCGCCGCAACGGCATTACGCTCAATGCAGGGGACCTGGACCAGGCCGCAGATCGGGTCGCAAGTCAGACCCAAGTGGTGTTCCAGGGCGATCTCGGCAGAATACTCGATCCGGCTCAGGTCATAGCCAAAGACATGGCCTGCTGCGGCGGCTGCCATAGAGCAGGCCACGCCCACCTCCGCCTGACAGCCGCACTCGGCGCCGGAGACGGAGGCATTCTTCTTGGCAAGCTCTCCGAAAAGGCCGGCCACGCCCAGCGCGTGGATGATCTGCTGGTCGGTGACCTTCCGCTTTTGCCGCAGATAGTAGAGCACCGCGGGCAGCACGCCGCTGGCGCCGCAGGTGGGGGCGGTGACGATGATGCCGTTATCTGCGTTTTCTTCGCTGACGGCAAAGGCATAGGAACAGACCTTCTGGCATTCCAGGACCTCGGGATGGGCAGTCTCCAGCACCTTGTTGTACAGGAGCTTCGCCTTGCGCTGGATCTTCAGTCCGCCGGGAAGGACGCCCTCTTTGCTCAAGCCGGCTTCCACGGCATGCTTCATGGTCTCCCACACGGTCGCAAGGTAGTCCCAGATCTCTTCGCCCTCGTTGATGCTGATGTACTCCACCAGATCAATATAGCGATACTCGCAAAACTGACGGATCTCGGCAAAGGAGTTCTCCAGATAGATCTCGTCTTCGCCCTTACTGGTATCCTCCCGGCCTTCGATGGAAATATCGCCGCCGCCAATGCTGTATACCCGCATACGGCCGCTCTCCTCCCTATCCCGATAGGCCACCAGATCCATGGTGTTGGGGTGCTTCATGTCGGCGGGATCTTCCTTGGCAAAGATCACCTCCGTAGGGACCGGCTCCATGGCGGCAAGGATAGCCCGGTCCGTGCCGTGCCCCTTGCCGGTTTTGGACAGGGAGCCGTAGAGCGTGACCTGGAAGCGGTCCGCCTCCGGGTGTTCTCCCTTGAAGGTACGTGAAGCGGTCTCCGGCCCCATGGTGTGAGAGCTGGAGGGACCACGGCCGATCTTATAGATGTCTCTGATCGATCTCATATTGTTATCCTCAACTCTGGTCGCTGCGGCGGCTCGATCCTGCGGAATATAGCCGCGCACTGTTCGGATCCTACAAAGAGATTATAGCATGGCCGTTTGGTTTCTTCAACAGCAGACTTGGTGAATATTTGGGGGTGGCAGCACCATTGAGTGCGGTATCGCCATTGGTCTCAGCTCTATTGGACTGCGATAGTATAGACTGGAAGGGCATCTCGCAGATGAGATCGCGCAGCTGTTCCTGAAGAACGTGCGTTCCGGGAGCATCATCCTTTTCCACAACGCCGCCGAACACACGCCTGAGGCTCTGCCCGGGATCATCCAGGCGCTGCAGGCCGACGGTCACACCATCGTCCCCGTTTCCCAGCTCCTGCTCTCCGGCGATACCTACATCGACAACACCGGCCGCCAGTGGCCAAGATGAACGGGCAGGGCAAAACGAACAGGGAGCCGGTCGACTTGACCGGCTCCCTGCTCCTGTTCTGCATGTTCCTTTGTCGATATGATGGAACGGTGCTCCGGACCGTTTCTACATAGTCCACATGTCTTTCCCATGCTCGATGTGTCGCCGTCTTGCCCATATGCGCGATGTGATCGCGTCACAAAGGCGAGGTCTACGCCTGGAGCATCGTCAGCAGCGCAACGAGGAGATAAGCAGGACATCGTCATCCTATACGCGCGCTCACTTCAGATCGACAGCGCCTCTGCTGATCCTCATCCACCGAGAACGTGAAGTCAAGAGTTGCCGTATAGTCCCCGCGAACGGCATGAGCCCATGCGGATCTCTCGATCTTCATCCCAAATCGCATATACTTGTATGGCGTGTCCGGCGATCCGTCCGGCTCATATACGCAGAAGCTCCCTGAGTGATCGCCGTCTGTCTCTCTTTTTTCGAAAGCTGCGGTCCCACTCTCATCATCAATGAGCGGACCGGACTGATCGTACCAGGTCACAGGTATCTCATAGTCGCCGCATTTGAGTGAACTGCCGCTGTAATGGCAAACGATCTCTTTGTTGATACCGGTCACGTCGCTGACATATGCGCAGCCGATGATCTGGATGTCTGTGTCCCCATATTTTATCCTTACGTCATGCGGGATATGGATCGTGAAAGATCCCTCCGTGACCTCGAAGGTAATGGTCGTGGTACCGGTCTTTGCTCTGGTCGCGGCTGCTGTGATGCTGGATCCGGCGATCAGAAAGAGCGCCAACAGCAGTGCTGTTATCATTGTCATGTTCTTTTTCCCTTTTTGACCTATCTGCTTTCAGGGGCGGCGCGATGGTCGCGCCGTTCAGCCCAGTCCCTTGACCCGCTCGATGAGAACTCTGTTTTAAGGTCTCTTTTTACCTGTCAGGACAGATCTCTATGCCGATCGGTCCGTTCGTCATCATGCACGACCAGGCCCAAAAGGCGGGCATGCATCGCCAGATCAAGACGGCTTTCAAAGCCGGTCTTTTCCATGATGTTCTGCAGGTGGCGCTTGACTGTATTGACGGAGATGTGCAGTTTTTCCGCGATCTCCTCATTGGTGAGGCTCCCGGTCAGTTCCCGCAGCACATCCAGCTCCCGGTCAGTAAGATCGCTGCGGTGGATCTTGCCGAAGCTCACCTTTGGCGGCTCTACCGGGTATACCGATCCGCCGTCTGCAGTGCGGTCCATGATCTCGATCAGGCTGTGGTCGTCATACTCCTTGTACCAGAAGCTCTCCACCCCGATCTTGCGGGCCTTGTCCTCCCAGCTGGTCTCCGAAGTGGAGGTGGTCATGATGATCTTCAGCGCCGGGTGCTTTTGTTTGATCCGCTCGGCGGCGGTGAGACCGTCGATCCCTTCCTGCATCATCACATCCAGGATCAGCAGGTCGGCCTCATGTGCATCCACATAGGCGACAGCCTCCTGTGCCGTCCGAAGGGACGCCGCCAACTCGTAGCGTTTGGAGGCGCGGACATACATCTCGAAAAAGCCGCGGGATATGTTCTGGTCGTCCGCCACGACGACTCGGATCCGTTCACCCATACGCGCTCACCGTCCCCTCAAAAATGAAAAAACCGCAGTATCCTCGGAAAACTTCGTACTGTGCCGAGATCCCACTGACAAGTGAAAAGGGCATCGCGATCCCTTTCCCTTACCGTTATATGATCATTATGATGATCGATAGGACCTTCGATCGATCTCGTAATCCGAGCACCATTATATCAGCTGGTGGCGCAGATCCCAATCACCCATTCGTACCATTTTTGATGAAAACATGCGCTCCTGTCCGAGCATCGGATTGGAGCGCATGTATCTATGCTTCCTGGAAGGACAGGGTCAGAGAGAATGCGGGCAGGCTCTTCACGAGCATTTTTCCCCCCGCCGCCTCGACGCTGCGTCGCAGGGACAGCAGACCGCCGCTCTCGGCGACAGGTCCCTTCGGGGGCTCGCCGTTGTTGGTGATGGTCACGATGGCGCCTTCGTCGCTATTTTTGATCGCGATAAAGAGCCTGTCGCCCTCCGCATGTTTGACGGTGTTAGCCGCGCACTCGCGGATCGCAGCTGCGAGGAGGGAACGCGATCTCGCCTCTTCTGGCGGAACGCCTTTCAGATCGACGGTCACGCCTATGCTCCCGGCCATTTGGACCGCCTGGCGCAACTCATCCCCGGCATCCGGTCCGGTCGCCTTGTGCTCTCCCAGAAGGAAGCGGCCCATCTGCCTGGTCATCAGAGCGACCATGGCAGCGTCCGTGCTATCGGGATGCTCGATATAGTGGCGGCCCATCAGCAGCACCTGGCCCAACTCGTTGTGCAGGGCGCTGCGTGCGTTCGCTCTCTCCTGTTCGATGAACATCTCGCCGGAGAGCGCCGCAGCCGCTTTCATACGGCGCTGGATCTGCTGCAGGCGTGCGTTCTTCTCACGAAGCTCCTCCGTGATACGGTAACGCTCGCTCACGTCCACAGCGCTCGTGCACTCGTGTTCGCTACCGTCTATGGAAAGGCTGTCTTTCGCGAAGAGCCAAACTTTTCCACGCGGGGTCCGGATCAGCCGTTTGCCGCTCTGGTCCTCTCCGGTCTGCTCCAGATGAGCCCAGAACTTTCTGGCATCGGACAGACGCTCGCCCGTCAGCTCGCGGCACAGGGCGTCCATTTTCAGGTTGGCGAGCCGCACCGTTCCGTCCGGGGCGCTGACGCAGATCCCTTCCGGGAGCAGGTCGATGGTCTGGCGGATAGCGTCCGGCGTCACAGTCGTCGCCCGATAGCGCCGATATTCCCGAAATTGGAGCAGCAAGGCCACCGCAGAGATCACTTCATACGCTGCATAGACCGACCATGGCAGGGAGAACACGGTCCAACCGGTCTGGACCGTGTCCCTTCGGATCGTCGAAAAATTTACGTTGTCGAACCCGTCCAGGACGATCACGAACATCAGGAACCCGACCAGCATGTGGAGCGCGGCGACCAGCGTCTGGCCCCTGTTCCTCTTTTCCTGAGCGGAGAGCAGGAAGGCGGCAGTCTGGCCGATCGTAAGGAAGAGCGCGGTCATCATGAGCAGCAGCGCTTCTGGTCTTTCAAAGAAGCTGTAGATCGAACTCATTTGCCGTCGCCCCCTTCCCTTCCTGCGCGAAGGGTCAGGAAAAAGCAGCCGTCGTTCTCCCGGCATTCCACCGGAAGCACGGTCGTCGGCAGTTCCGGGCTCCGATCGGCTTCCATGGCGATCCGGATGCCGTTCCCGGTCAGGGATACCGTCATCCTGTGCATAAACGGCAGGAAAGCCTCGATCAGCGTCTCAAAGCTGTCGTAGAGCGCGTGGACCGATACAAGGGGCAGGTCGGAATACTCCTCCCCCGTAGCTGCCGCCTCGATCCCACAGCATTTCAGGAAGCGGGCGGACTCCTGCAGCGCCAGGAAAAGCTCGCGGTCCGGACGCGGCAGTGTCTCCTCGGAGAGGAGCATCAGAGCGCTCTTCCGCTTGCAGTACGCGTTCAGCACGCAGCACTCCGCCAGCGCAGCCGGGAATCCGTCCGATCCCGGCGGCGTTGCCTCCAGCAGCGCCTCGATCCGCTTCTGCTTCGGATAGAGCGCGGCGGCGATCCGGTCATAGACCAGGCTTTGGGCATCCAGCTGTGCCTTCTTCGCTTTCAGCTCGTTCTCCACGGCGATCAGATGGTTCTCTTCGCTCAGGATCTCGTTGGCCTCGGCGAGACGCCGCCCTTCCCGGTGCAGTTCGCTCTCATCCTCCGTCCAGAACGCGCTGCCTGGGTGGAGCCGCATGCCTGAGAGCCGGGTGTCTTCATCCAGATAGACCGGCCCCGTCAGCGCGGCGGAGAACTGCTCCGGTGCGGCCGAGATCGGCAGATCGGTCTCATAGACCGTTGCAAGAGCCTCGTCCGTGATCCGGATCGGCAGGCCCAAATGGGAAAAGAAGCCGGTATAGTTTTCATTATATGGGATGAATCGGTTCCGGATGCATACCTCAAAAGAACCCAGCAGGCCAAAGACCTGGATCTCCGGCGCGTGGAAAGGCCGGGCCAGATCGAGGGGCGTGAACACCAGCCTGTTGACAAGGCTCAAGCCTACCCAGGCGAACGCGACAGCGGCGAACCAAACGAGACCGCGGATCTCCTGCCTGTATGTCCTGCGGATCAGGATCGCAAGACCGACGAGCATCACGATCGCCATCCATGCGTACATCAGATAAAACAGCGGACCATAGTTATAGGTACCGACGATCCCGTGGAACTCCGACAGCGGGATCAGCCGGCGATAGAACAGCTGATGCAGGTCGTTCGTCAGGATCAGGAGCAGGATACCGCATGCGGGGATCAGCAGGCGCTGCTCCTTGCCCTTCTCTTCTGTCCCCTCCCCTTTGCTGATCCGGATGCAGGTCATGAGGAACAGCGTCGGGACCAGGACCATCGGGATGTTGTAAGCGTAATCCACATAGCGCCTGACCACCACCTCCGTCAGGATCCGGAACCGCAGGACCCGGACGAGAAGGTAGAAGACCATCAGGAGCGCAGACGCGATGATATAGCTCCGGGCCAAGGTGGGCAGGAGCCTGGCCCGCACGGATCGCATCCAGTAGATCAGCAGTCCGATGTAGATCATGAAGTTTGCGCTGAACATAAAGGTATCGACGATGGAGATGCGCGTCCTGGTCAGCATATTCGTGAGCCCGCCCAGCAGAAGGAAGCCGATGAACAGCCAGGTGTCCCTATCCTGTTTTGTCATGTCTGCGTTCCCCCTCTCGCCCAGATCCATCTGTTACGGGATCGGCGGGCTTTCCCGCTCCAGCTGGGATCGCCCGCGATCGAGACTGAAATATCAGTCTGATATCATACAATATACCCGAATACCCATCTCATTTCAAGAGGGGCCTTGAGCGAAGGTCCCGCACCTTTGTACGGCGAAACGGGAGACGCGATCTCTCGCGTCTCCCGTTCTTCGCTGGGTGGTCCTCCGATCGTTCGATCGTGGACCGGCTATTCGATCCGTTCGAGGTATCCGGAGACGCCCTCTGCGGCACTGCGGGATCGGTGATCCTCCCCTCCCTGCTCCGGCGCGAGACGGTCCATGCACCGTCAGCAGGAAAAGGACGATCAGACACAGGGATATGGGGATCCAAGGTCTTTTGTGTCTGCCCTGCATACTAGGGATCTTCACCTGGATCATTCTCCTTGATCGCATACCGCTCCACTCAACTGTGGACCGCTTTGTCATCCAACCGAAACGGAACCGTTATCTGTTCACGATGCCGTTGATGCCGATGATCGCCAACTCGGGCGGCTCCTCCGTCATGTAGCTCAGGTCGACGATCCAAAGCTCCCCATCGCCCAGGCAGATGCCCTGGCCGTTAAAGAACATGTCATGACAGGTCTCTGCCCTCATGGCCTCCCGGTCGCTCTCGTGGATGGTCTTGTCTTTCATGAAGGTGAGGAGATCCTCCCCGTTCTTCAGCTCCGTGCCGTCTATCGTGATGGGATAGCGCACATAGATCGCGATCGTCTCCCAATCCTCATCCAGATAGGCATCCCGCAGGATGGCGCACTGCTGCTCAAGGGCGCCTTTTTCCATCGTGGTCACGAAGGCATAATGATCCGGATCCTCATTCGTTCCGAGCAAGGTGAAGACCATGCCCGCTGTGTTTTCAGACTGATCCTCGTACCAGGTAAAGGTCCCGTCGTCATGGAAGACGATGGTACCGGTACCGCCTTCATATACCGTCTCCTGGCTCTTCACTTCGCCGTCTTCGTCATAGACGATGTTCGACTTCGTGCAGCCGGTATACGCGATGCTCAGCGTTTCCGTGTCGAGCTTTCCGAAGATGTCCCACTGGGTGTGTTCCCAGGCGCTGCTGCCCCACCGGATGGTGATCCATGCTTCCTCGGCCCCGGCGCTCTGAACGGTGGCATGGGCTCGGTCGCACTGGTATTCGCCGGCAAAGCTCATCACAGGATCTTGCCAGTCCGGATCCTCTTCAAAGACGGCGACATATTCCGCGCTCTCGCCCAGGAGCAGTGTGACCTGGGCTTCGGTCGAGAAGTCCTCGCCGTTCTTCGTCCACTTGACGAACATGTTGCCAGCCTGCGGCCACGCAAGGAAGGTGTAGGTCTCTGGGCCTTCCAGTCCCAGGTAGGCCGACTGAGACGGATACTCCGGATCGATCTCCGGCGACTGCTCGCCTTCGGCATAGTCGATATAGCCCCAGCCTTCGGTATTGATGCTGACGACGACCGTGGCCTGCGGCAACTCTCCTCCTTTGAAGTGGTAGGTCTCGCCGCCTTCGACCGTAAGGAGAAGGCCGTCCGGGCCGTCTTCCGATACGGTGACGATCAGGTCGCCCCTGCTTCCGGAAGAAGGCAGTGTGCCATGCAGTGCATCCCCCTCCTGCGGCAGTATGCCGCCCCAGGAATCCTCGATAAGATCCTCGCCGAGCATAACGCCCACATACCAGCCCGGCTCATCCACATCATCCATCCAGGTCACGGACAGGAAGTTCTCATCTTCGTCCATAAAGAAGCCTTGCCGGGTCCATTCCTTGATCTCCGGCTCCGCCTGCTCGCCGCATGCTGCCAGCGCAAAGATCATGCATAATGCCATCAATAGGCAGATCGTCTTTTTCATATGTATACCTCCTTGTGATCCTCTGATCTTGTCGGGCCAAGCGCTCCCGCCCAGTCTGTTCTTCCTCTGTCTGCTTTTCCTCAGAGCTGTTATCGAGAAACTCTGCGGCGCAGGACACTGAGATCTGGGCAGGAGCTCTTTTTCCGTTCTACAAAATAAATGTGCGCTTCAGAGATCCTTCCTGTTTCGCCTCTCAAGCTTTCGACGTTTTGCAGGCCTGATCCCTCCGGCTCAGCCGGAGGGATCGCCGATCTCTTTCGGGTCGAGAGCAAATGCTTCAGTTGAAGTAGGCCCGGGCAGCCCGCTCGTACAGATACAGTGCCTTCACCAGTTCCACCAGCGACGCATCGTCGCTTTCCTTCACGACTTTATAGGCATAGCTCAGGGCGCTGTACTTCAGGGTCAGGACGCGCCCCTCGGAGCTCGAAACTGTCACGTTATACATGTTGTCCAGATACCGGGCGTAGACGTCCGGGATCTCGATCATCCAGCCGTCCTCCGTCTCCACAGGCGTCACTGTTTTTTTGCCCAGCCTGAAGGTATAATCGCTTACCGAGCCCTCGTCGATGTTGAAGTAATGCCGGATGATCGTACCGGACTTCAGCACCAGACGGCTGCCCGCGTAGCTCACGCCCGTGGCCTTGCCCTCTTTCAGCTTCGCCTCATAGGGCAACAGGCAACAGGCTCATGAACATAGCCAGGCACAGCAGCAGGGAGAGCAGTCTCTTCGACAAGCTGTTTTTCATTTCCGTTCCTCCTCGCTTCGAGAGTCTTTTCAAATCTACATACCTAATTGATTTTTGATATCACAAAGAGCGTTCAAAAACGTCTCAAAAACGGGTCTCCTGAGAAAAGTCTAAACTCTTATGAAGAACGGGAGACGCCTTTTCCCGCGTCCCCCGTTCTTCATAAAACTCAGTTCTTTGCTCTCAAAATGCAGATCTCAGTGGATCTCCACGCCCACGCCTCGGGCCTTGACGTACTTCGCCAGCAGCGTCACATCGGATACAGTGATCTTCCCGTCGGAGCTGCCGTCCACGTTGCCGGAGCCGGGCACAAGGGTCACGCCCTGGCCCCGGGCCTTGACATACTTCGCCAGCAGCGTCACGTCCGCAACGGTCACCGTCCCGTCGCCGTTCACATCGCCCGGCAGGCGCCAGTGCGCGTACACTGTGGCGTCCTCTTCGAAGACGGTCTCAGCGGTCACCGCCGTGCTCTGGCCGATCTGGTACTGCGTCGCCGCGGGCTCGGTGTACCAGCCCAGGAACACCCAGCCGCCTGCGCGGGTGGGCGTCGGCAGCTCGCCGATGGATGCGCCGATCTCGATCTCTACCTTCGCAGGCACCGCCGTGCCACCGCAGGCGTCAAAGCTCACGACGACGGTCGTCGGATCGTCTTCCCACACTGCCGTCACGGTGATACTCGCCGAGACGGTGATCGTATCGCCGGGCTGCTTCAGGTCTCCGGTATCGCTGCCGATCCGCCAGCCTGCGAAGATCTTTCCGACCACGGCAAATCCGCAGGCCGGCAAGGTGTACACGCTGCCTTTGGCGACGGGAACATCGTCCATCGTCCCGGTGGCGCCGTCGTCGCCGGATGCGAAGGAAACGGTCATCGGCGGGCCAAGGAAAGCCTCGCCGCTTTGGTACAGGCCGACCAGGTACCTGCTGATATCACTTGTGAAGTTCGCTGCCGTGCCGTTGCCTGGGAGACCGTCGGTGACCACGCCGGGCCGATACTCGGCGATATAGGAAGAGTTGGTCCGGCCGACGGCAACGCCGATGATGGCAGTGTCAGCCAAGTCGTCCGGCCTGATAACAGCGCCGTTATGCAGGAAAACGTTCAGCTGCCTGTTGCCGAAGCAGTTATTCGTGATCTTCGTCTCGCCGGACACGGTGAATGTGGCCGCGTTGTTCACGAACACGCCGATCCCGTGGGGATCGTTCTTTGAGGAGGTATTGCCGCTGACCTCGCATCCGTCCAGGCGCAGGGAGCCGCCGCTGAGGAACACGCCGCCGCCGCAGGCGTTGGCGTAAGCGTCGTTGCGGTCGATCTCACAGCCGGTGAGCTCGACGCTGCCCGAGGCGATGTAGAGGCCGCCGCCGAGGTTCTTGGACCGGTTGTCGCTGATGCTGCAGTCGGTCATCTGGAGCGTTCCGCCGCTGAAATAGATCCCGCCGCCCGAGCCATTACTGCCGACCGTGGTCCTGTTGCTGTCGACAGAGCTGTTTACGACGCTGCACTGTGCGTTGTCCGCCAGATAGATGCCCGCGCCGTGATCGGTGCAATAGTTCCCGCTGACCGCGATGTTCGTCAGATCCAGCACAGCCCCGGCCTCAACGTAGATGCCGCCGCCGCTGCCTGTGTTCCCGCCGCCGGTAACGGTGCCGCCTGTGCTGCCGCCCGTCATGCTGAGCGTCGCGCCGCTGCAGACGACAAGCACACAGCCCTCCGCTTCCATGTTATCGCCGGACAGGCCGCGGTCCAGGGTGTGGCCGTCCAGATCCAGGGTGACGATCTTGCCGCCGGGGATCCTCAGGGCCGTATCTTCCTCGGTCGCCGTGACGTCCTCCGTCAGCGTGATGGTAGTCTCCACGCCGTCCTCCGCCGCGTCGATCTGCAGCTGGAGCGCCTCCCATGGACCGATCTGCCGCCACAGCGCCGTCAAGGTCACGTCAGCGGTAGCGGCGATCTCCTCGCCGGGAGAAAGGAT
>JAFZOC010000105.1 GCA_017550765.1 Oscillospiraceae bacterium | reverse complement strand
TCTTCACTTGCGATAAAACCTCCTTGTATCCTGTGATGCGGTCGGCAAACCCACATCACTCTATACTTGGGGGTTTTATTTGCCAAGGCTTTTTTATCCACCCCTGGTAGAACCAGGGGATTAATCAAGCTAAAGCGCCATAGAAAAAGCTCTTTTGCCCACTGTAGGCAAAAGAGCTTTTCTATATGCGGCCGTTCCTCCGATCAGGTCTCCCCGTCCTCCGTTCCGATCAGCGCCCCGGCCTCTGCGAACACGTCGCGGATCCTTGCGGCATAGAGCCGCGCCTCCTTGGGCGCGTCCTCCCGGGGCATGGTCAGCAGGAAGCGCTCGCCCCGGTGGGGCAGCCCCGTGAGGATATCATAGAGGGCGTCCAGGTTCTCGCCATACCAGTCCTCCCACTGCAGGGCGCCGCGCAGTTCCCGATACAGGGAGGGGATGTCCGGGCAGAGGCTGAAGTCCACCGTGACGACGCCCGTCAGATGGTACAGCAGGCCCTCGCAGGCCAGCCGGATCTCCTCGTAGGCCCGCCGGAAGTCCCGGGTGTACCAGGGGTCGGCGATCTCCTGTCCGGAGAGGCCGGCAAAGTCCAGGAAGTTGCGGAGCTTCCCCTCGGGGTCGCCGCCAAAGGCGCGGCGCATGTCCCACAAGTTCTCCTCGTCCATGCCGATCAGCAGGTCGTAGTGCTCATAGTCGCTGCGCCGGATCTGCCGGGCGGTCTTGCCGCTGCAGTCCAGGCCGTGCTCTTCCAGCACCCGGCGCATGGGGGGATAGACGCCGTTGCCGATCTCCTCGCGGCTGGTAGCGGCGGAGGCGAGCTCATAGGCGTCCGAGAGCCCGGCCCGCCGCAACAGCTCCCGCAGGATCAGCTCCGCCGCAGGGCTCCGGCAGATGTTGCCGTGGCAGACGAATAAGATCTTTGTCATGTGCAGTCAGTCTCCTTCCGGTCTTTCGGGCCAGGCCGTCCCGGACAGGGCGCATCTTCCCTTTCCCATTCCGGCGTTCGGTCAGTGTGGCGCGACCTCCCTGTCGCTCCCGCGCAGATCCGCGGCGAGCGGCGCTCTGCGTCGTCCCGTGCTCCCGGTCAGACGAGGCGCTCCAGCTCGATCTCATGGCGCAGCGGGATCCCGTCGATCCCGGTCAGGGGGATCTCCGGCTTGAGCTGCCGGGAGCGGTCCAGGGCATTTCGACGGATCCCGGCTATGTCGAAGCCGCGTTTCTGATAGAAGCGCAGCGCGTTGAGAGCGTCGTTCGTCGTGGTCAGCACGATCCGGGAGCAGCCCGCACGCCTCGCCTCTTCCACCGCGCGGTCCAGCAGCGCCGTGCCCACGCCTCTGTTCTCACGGACGCTGTCCAGGGAGAGGATCTCCATCTCGCCCTGCCCGATCCGCCATGTGATCGCGCCGCTCAGTTCCCCGCCCTCGCGGGCATAGCAGCCCTCCGCCGCGCCCAGGTCCACGACCTCGCCGTGGACGACCATCTGCAGCGTGTACCAGCGCTCCGTCAGGAAAGCGTCGATCTCCTCCCGGCCCCGCGCCCCGATCCGAACGATCTCCATCCCGCTCCTCCTCGGATACAGCGCGCGGTCAATACTCGTAGACCTCGAAGCCGAACATCTCCGCCAGGGCCTCCAGGGTCCGGGCGTGGCGGCCCTTGATCACCGCGAAGTGGGGCTCGAAGCCGTCCCGCACGCTCTGTTCCACCACCGCGCGGCTGTCGCTGTCGGTCCTGACCACGATGGAGGTGCCGATGAACTGCTTGGGCTTGTCCAGCGCCTCGCCCTCGGCCAGGAAGAAGCGGAAGCTGCCGTCCGGCTCCCGGCCGATGCGGAACACGGTGGCCTCGGGGAAGGCCTCGCAGCCGAAGTCCATGGCCGGGCCGATCTTCCGGTTGGGATGCACGCCCACCACCGCGCCGGTATCTCTCCGGGCCAGGGAGCAGGCGGCGGCGCCGCAGTGCCAGAAGGTGATCGTGTTCTCCCCCTCGTCCAGGGAGACCGGGTCGCCGAAGAAGACAGGCTCCCCGGAGAGGCGCATGCCGATCCACATGGAGAGCGCGCCGTAGACGTCCGCCTCGCAGGCGGCGGCCACGCCCCGGTCGTTGAGCATGGACAGCACCGTGCACACCGGGGTGCCGTAGGCGGTGAAGAAGTCCGGCCAGCAGCGGGAGGCCAGGGCCCCGATCCGGTGGGAACGCACGAAGTCGCTGTAGGCCTTCATCAGACGCGCGTGGCCCAGGCGGTCCTTTTCCGGTGTCCTGTCCAGGCCACAGGTGGCCTCTTCGGTCAGCCGGAGCCAAGTCTCGCAGTCGGCGTCGCTGCACGCCCGGGCTGCGTCGATCAGCTCCCGGGCCTCGACGGCCTCCAGCTCCACGCCGAAGACGCTCATGAGCTCGCTGTCCAGCGCCCGGCCGAAGCCGAAGCCCTGGGGCGTGTGCCCCACGGCGGCCATCCTCAGCGCGCGCATCTCGCACTTGACGCGGGCTGCCGCCACGTTGGCGCGGACGGCGCTCTCCACCTCTCTCTCCTCCGGGGCGCCGAAGACGTAGCCGAAGGGCCGGTCGAAGGCCCGCAGGGCGTTGGCGGCGGAATAGGCCCCGGTGAGGGAGTTGAGGCGCAGACGCCCCCCGTCGACCGCCGGCTCCCGCAGGGTCCACAGGAGCAGCGGGCAGTCGAAGCGGCGCAGGACTTCGGACATATAGGCGGCGTTGGCGAAGGTCAGGTCCTGGAATACGATCAGGTCCGGCTGCACGCCGTCCAGATAGGCGCGGAGCGCGTCGATCGAGAGGAGCATCTCCTCCGGGCAGACGAAGGCCGCGTCCACCTGTCTCAGCAGCGCGATGCTGCGCCGGAACGCATCCCCGGCGCTCTCCAGATGGAACGTGGGCACTCCCACGGGGACATAAACAGGCGTAAAAGCTCTCATGGTCCGATCCTCCAAACGATCCTTTTTCCCGCTCATCATATCCCCGGGGGCCTGGAATGTCAAGGGATGGTCCATGTTGACAAAGCGGGCCAAGAGGGCTAAAATCAAGTTGTTAGGCTATCTGTCACCTGTTGACCATCCCCTGTCATCCATTACTTGTTCTAAAGGAGGATCTACCATTGGACCGTGATCTGAGAGAGATCTGCAAGGATATCCGCTGCGACATCATGACCACCATCGGTCATCTGGGCGTGGGGCATATCGGCGGCTGCCTCTCCCTGGTGGAGCTGCTGGCCGTGCTGTATTTTGAGGAGATGCACATCGACCCCAAGGACCCGAAGATGCCCGGGCG
>JAFZOC010000104.1 GCA_017550765.1 Oscillospiraceae bacterium | reverse complement strand
TAGGGGTGCTCCCAGTCGCCCACGACGCCCAGGCGCTTGAAACCTTCCATCTGCTTCTGCACATACTTCTCAGCGTAGGCCTGGCAGGCGGAGCGGAAATCGGAGACAGACATGGCCTTGTGGTTCAGCTTCTGCTCCTTGATGATGGCGCTCTCGATGGGCATGCCGTGGTTGTCCCAGCCGGGGATGTAGGGGGTGTACCAGCCCCGCATGGCATAGGAGCGGACGATGAAGTCCTTGATGGTCTTGTTGAGGGCGTGGCCCATGTGGATGTTGCCGTTGGAGAAGGGAGGCCCGTCGTGGAGGGAGAAGCGGCGGTGGCCTTCGTTCTTCTTCAGCAGCTCATGATAGAGATCCATCTCCTCCCAGCGCCTGAGCATCTCCGGCTCGCGCTTGGGCAGGCCGGCGCGCATGGGGAAGTCGGTCTTCGGCAGGTTCAGTGTCGCGTTGAAGTCCTTTGACATAAACGGTTACTCCTGTTGATCAAGTTGGAACTGACGCCGGGCAAAGCGCCCGAGAGAAGGCGCGGGCCGGGCCGAAGGGCGCGGCGCTCTTGCCGGGCATCAGGGATGAGCGGGGGAAAACACGGCCGATCCGGGGGAGCGGAGCTCTGCCCGAAAAACGGGATCGAGGGGCGCGCGCAGAAGCGCTCGCCCCTCCTGGTCCCATACGGCGACCGTGAACGATCAGGGCAGGGCGACGGGTCCTGCCCCGCCCGAAGGCAGATCAGAAATCGAAGGTCTTGGTGCTGTCGAGACCGAGGTGCGCGGCGATGTCGTCCATGGGGCTGCGCTCGAAAGCGGCGGGCTCCTCCTCCACGGGCTCTTCCTCCACAGGGGCGGGCTCCTCTTCCACGGGGGCGGGCTCCTCGGCGGGCTTCTCGGGCACGTAGTCGGCGACGATCTCGTCCAGGCGGCTCAGCTGGCCGGAGCACAGGGCGCGGACGGCGTCGAAGTAGGAAGCGGTGGCGTCCTTGGCCTCAGCCAGGTGACGGCGCGCGACCTCCTCCTCGGCCTCGATGGAGCCAAGACGCTCCTGGGCCTTGGCCTCGGCGTCAGCCACGAGAGCGGCGGCACGCTGCTCGGCCTCCGCGATCGTAGCGGCGGCGCGCGCTCTGGCGTCCTTCTCGATCTGGACGGCCAGCTTCTGCGCGGAGAGGAGGGCCAGGTTCAGGGCTTCCTCGTTGCCGCGGTACTCTTCGATCTTCTCGACCAGGACCTTCATCTTCTGCTTGAGAACGGTGCTCTCCTTCTGCGCGGCGGCCAGGTCGTCGGCCACCTGATCCAGGAAGTCGTCCACAGAGACGGGGTCATAGCCGTTGATGCGGGATCTTTCAAAGGCCGTTTCGCGAATGTCCTGAGCAGTGATCATATCGATATCCACCTTTCAAATGTTGTCTGTGTATGCAGTTCAAAGGTATTGACTGTCGGTCTCGGCCGTGTCGGGCCGGGCGCCGAGCAGGTCAACGTTCTCCGGAGAGATGAAATAAGTCTTCGCCGAGATGGGGGTGATCTTCCCCTGCAGGGCGTAGGTGATGCCGGACATGAAGTCCAGCAGGCGGCGGGCGGAGTCGTTGGGGATCCCGTCCAGCGTCATGACCAGGGACCGGTCCGCCATCAGGTGGCTGACGAGCTCCCCGGCCTCCTCGAAGGTCTTGGGGTTGAAGAGGATGACCTTGGTCTCCCGGCCGCCCACGTCCACGGTCCGCTCCCGCTGGGGCTTGCGGACCTTGCGGGCGAAGCCGCCGAAGAGGCCGCCCTCCGTGCTCTCCCGGGCGGGCTGACGGGGCGCTTCCTCCGCGGGCTCGGGCTTCCCGGCGGGCTCGTTGCCGAACACGCTCTCGAACTCGAGCTGGGCTGCCGAAGGCTGGGGCGCGTCTCTCAGACCGCTGTCGGCGCCGTCGAAAAAGTCGTCGTCTTCGTCATAAGGTTGTGTCAATTTGCGCAGTTCATCCATGAGACCCATGGTCGTTCCTCCAGTGTGCGTTGCTCAGGGCGCCGGCGCGCCATAGTGCCGCGGCCCAAAGATGGCGCTGCCCACGCGGACCACATTGGCCCCGCAGGCAACGGCCTCGGCATAGTCGCCGGACATCCCCATAGACAGAAGATCCATAGATGTATTATCGTATTTTTTTTCTCTATTGTCAACAAAAAGCTGTTCCATTCGGAGAAAAAATGGGCGGCTCTCCTCCGGCGCGGAGCAGGCGGGAGGGATCGCCATCAGGCCGCGGACCCGGATCGACGGCAGCCGGGAGGCGCAGCGGAGCGCCTCGTCGAGCTGATCGGGGGCGAAGCCGGACTTGGAGGGCTCGGCGCCGATGTTGATCTCCAGGAGCAGGTCCTGGACGAGGCCGCGGCTCTGGGCGACCCGGGAGACCGTCTCCAGCAGGGGGATGCTGTCCACGCTGTGGATCAGGGCGGCCAGGCCCACTACCTGCTTGACCTTGTTCTTCTGCAGGTGCCCGATGAAATGCAGAGGAACCCCCTCGTAAGCCCCCTGGGCCTGCTTTTCCAGCATCTCCTGCACCCGGTTCTCGCCGCAGGCGTCCACGCCCGCCCGGATCGCCTCCCGGACCCGGTCGGCATCGTTCATCTTGCTGGCGGCCACCAGGAGGATCTCCCTCGGATCCCGCCCGGCGGCGATGGCTGCCCGGGCGATCTCGGCCCGGACGGCGGCTACGTTCTCAGCGATCGTCATATCTCGCTCCTTTCTCTCTGCGGGAGGGGCCGCGGCGGCCCGGCGCGGGAGAGCGGCGCTCTCCCGGATCGGGGACCGGGCTCAGGTGAACAGCGCGGCGGCCAGCCAGGCGCAGGCCGCCAGATACAGCACCGCGACCACCAGATCGCGAAAGCGGTCAGTCATCACAGTCCAGTTCCACAGGGCGGGGCGGGACGATGGTGGAGATCGCGTGCTTGTAGATGAGCTGCTGCTTCCCCTCGGAATCCAAAACGACGGTGAAGCCGTCGAAACCCTTGACCACGCCGTGGAGCTGGAAACCGTTCATCAGGAACATGGTCACGGTCAGCCGGTCCTTTCTGGCCCGGTCCAGGAACGCGCTTTGAAGATCTTTCGTTTTTTGCATGATATCTGCTCCTTTTTATGTAGTCGTCCGCAGGAACGGACAACTTATCATAGACCGGAGCAGGGGTCTCATCCTGTCGAAGATCGGAAGGCCAGGACTTTTTCCAGGGCGGCCATGGCATAGGGCAGGTCCGGCGCCTTCTCCCAGCGGATCCAGAGCGTCTCGGGGTCCCGGCCGAACCAGGTGAGCTGCCGTTTGGCGTAGCGGCGGCTGGCCTGCTGGATGCGGGCGACGGCCTCTCCGCGGGAGATCTCCCCCCGGAGAGCCTGGGCAGCCTCCTTGTAGCCGATGGCCTGCATGGCGGTGCAGTCGGGGGAGAGGCCCTCCGCCAGGAGGCGCTCCACCTCCTCGAAGAGCCCGTCCCGGACCATCCGTTCCACCCGCCGGTCGATGCGGGCGTAGAGCTCCGCCCGGTCGGCGAAGTTCAGCGCGATCCGGACGGCGTCGTAGCGGGGCGGCCGGGCGCGGGTCTCGGCGTCGTGCTGGGTGATGGTCTTGCCCGTGAGCGTATAGATCTCGATGGCCCGGACGATGCGCCGCCTGTCCCCGGGATGGAGCCTGGCCGCCCGGTCCGGGTCGAAGGCGCGCAGCCGCTCCAGCATGGCCTCCCCGCCGACGCGGTCGTATTCCCGGCCGAGACGGTCCCGCAGGTCCCCGTCCTCCTCCTGCCGCCCGGCGAAGTCCCGCCCGGAGAGCAGGGAGTCGATGTAGAGCCCGGTGCCGCCCACGATCACGGGGATCTTCCCCTGCGCCAGGAGCCTGTCGCAGACGGCGCCGGCCTCCTGCACATAGCGGGAGACGGACCAGTCCTCCCAGGGCTCGCAGACGTCGATCATATGGTGGGGCGCCCGGGCCCGCTCGGCGGGAGTGGCCTTGGCGGTGCCGATGTCCATGCGGCGGTAGACCTGCATGGAGTCCGCCGACACGATCTCGCCCCCGCAGCGCAGGGCCAGCTCGATGCCCAGGGCGGTCTTGCCGGTGGCGGTGGGACCGCAGACGACGAGCACTTTCTCCATCACACGATCCTCTTGAACATCTTCTCCAGATCCTTTTTGCTCAGGACCGCGGAGACCGGCCGCCCGTGGGGACAGTAGCGCACCCGGCCGGACAGGACCTCTTCCACGATCCGCCGGAGCTCTTCCCGGCTGGTGTCCCAGCCGGCTTTGATGGCGGCCTTGCAGGCCACGGTGTGGAGGATCTCGTCCCGGGCGCTCTGGGGATCCGGGGCTTTGCCCCGGCGCAGCTTCTCCAGGATCTCCTCCAGAGCAGCTCCGGCGTCGGAGGGCAGGATGTCTGCCGGGACGGCCCGGATGACGACCTCCCGCTGCCCGAAGGGCTCCACCTCGAAACCCAGCTCCCGCAGCAGCGGACCGTACTGCTCCAGCAGTTCCTCGTCGCCAAGGTCCAGACGGAGCGTGGCGGGGACCAGGAGGGACTGGGACATGATCTGCCGGTCCACGGCCTTCAGCCGATCGAAGTTCATGCGCTCGTGGGCGGCGTGCTTATCGATCAGCAGCAGCTCGTCCCCCAGCTCGACGATGATGTAGGTCTTCAGGGCCTCCCCCAGTATCTTGTGGTCGGGGAGGCGTTTGCTTTCAACATTTTGAACAGGGTTTTCCACAACGGGGCCCTCTCCCGGCGCGGGAGAGCCTGTCGCAGCGGGGCTTTTCGGCTCGGATGCGCGCAGATCCGGGGCCGGAGACAGGTCCATCCGGCTCTGGACGCCCACCAGGGGGGCGCGCAGGCTGGCGGCGCTGCCGAAGACAGGCTCGTCTTCGCCGCGCTCCGGCGTCGCGGGGGCCGCGAGAGAGGCGCCCGGCGCGGCGGCTCCGGCCCCTGCGGCCTGGGCG
>JAFZOC010000103.1 GCA_017550765.1 Oscillospiraceae bacterium | reverse complement strand
GGCCCAACTCCCATATCTGTCGTCCCCGCGGAGGGGACCTGCAGGGTGCCGGCGCTAGTATATCGAGAACAACTTCGGTTTCAACTTGTATTTGACGCCTGAGACCAGGCCTACGGCGGCGAACATGGTCACCATGGAGGAGCCCCCGTAGCTGAAGAAGGGCAAGGTGATGCCGATGACCGGCGTGATGCCGAGGCACATGCCCACGTTGATCAGGGTCTGGAAGGTGATCGCCGAGGCCACGCCGATGCACAGCAGCATATCGAAGGTCCGTCTGGCCTTCAGGCCGATGCGCACGCAGCGGATGATGATGATCGTCAGCAGGATCAGCACCAGGATGCAGCCGATCATGCCCAGCTCCTCCCCGATGCAGGAGAAGATGAAGTCCGTGTGCTTGCCGGTGAAGGCGGTGAGCCGGTGCTCGGAGTCCACGCCGGTCATGCGCCCGGAAGCCAGGGTGATCTTGCTCTGGCTGGTCTGCCAGTTGATGCCGTCCTTGTTGGGATCGATGCTGGGGTCGTAGGGCGCCAGCAGACGCTTCTTCTGGTAGTCCTTGAGGAAATGCTCCCACAGCAGCGGCACCATGGCCGACACCGCGGCCGCGCCCAGGGCGAACCAGTACATCCGCACGCCCAGGGCGAAGAACATCGTCAGGAAGATGCACAGCAGGATCGACGCGCTGCCCAGGTCCGAGGAGACCACCACGATCGCGCCGAAGACGACCACGAAGTGGAGCGCCATCTGCGCCACCGGCCACAGGGCGTCGATGTCCTTATGTTCCTTCAGATAGGTCATCTGCTTGGCAGCGACCATGATGTAGATGACCTTGATGATCTCCGAGGGCTGGATGCCGATGCCGGCGAAACGGATCCAGGCGTGGTTGCCGGTGCCGTCGTCCTCGCCGAAGATGGCCAGCAGCACCAGGAGCGCCGCCTGGATGCCGAGCAGGTATCCCCACTGGTCCACCAGCAGGTCCGCGTCGATGACCGTCAGGGCGATGAAGGCGCCGATCCCCAGGAAGATGGAGAAGACCTGCACGATGATCTGTTTGTTGGTGTTCATCTCCCAGCCGGCGGCCACCATGCTGGAAGACGCCCGGTAGACCATCAGGGTCCCGAAGATCGAACAGATGATGCAGGTCACGAGCAGGAAGATGTCCGCCCGCTCGATGAACTGCTTGACATATGGTCTCAGTTTTTTGATATCCAACACTCCCCTTCCGGGATCGCGAGAACGAGTCGAAGGCTCTTTATCGAGCATGTCGTATTTTATCACAGTTTTGCTCTTTACGCAACGGCCTCTTCGGGTGTATAATAGCAAAAGGATGTAACGAAACTGTAAATGTTGACGGGAAAACGCGATGCAGACATATATCACCAACAACGAACTGGAGACAGAGGCCCTGGGCGAGCGTTTTGCCCGGGATCTGCCCGGCGGCACCGTAGTCGCCATGTACGGGGACCTGGGCGCGGGGAAGACCGCCTTCGTGCGGGGCATGGCCCGGGGCATGGGTCTGCGCTGCCGGGTCACCAGCCCCACCTTCACGATCGTCAACGAGTATCTGGGCCAGCGGGACCTGATCCATTTCGATATGTACCGTCTCTCCGGCGCGGACGAGCTGTTCGACATCGGCTGGGAGGACTATCTCGCCCGGGGCGCGGTCTGCGCCGTGGAGTGGAGCGAGAACGTGCGCGACGCCTTCTATGGGGACGAGATCCGCGTCACCATCGAGAAACTGGGCGACACGCAGCGAAAGATCACCATCGAGGAGGGCGCGGGATGCTGACGCTTGCTTTCGAGTCTTCGGCCAAGGCGGCCTCTGTGGCCCTGGTCCGGGACGGGAAACTGATCTCCCAGTATTCCCAGTGCAGCGGCCTGACCCACAGCCGCACGCTGCTCCCCATGGCGGAGGACCTGCTGAAGAACGCGGAGCTGCGCGTGGCGGACGTGGACCTCTTCGCCGTGGCAGCCGGCCCCGGATCCTTCACGGGGATCCGCATCGGCGTCTCCACCGTAAAAGGCCTGGCCTGGGCTCTGGACAAGCCCTGCGTGGGCGTCTCCACGCTGGAGGCAATGGCCTGGCACGGGCTCGCTGCCGGCGGGCTGCTCTGCCCGGTGATGGACGCCCGGCGCCAGCAGGTATACAATGCCAACTTCGTGATCATGGACGGCAGACCGCTCCGGCTCAGCATCGACCGGGCGATCGCGCTCTCAGACCTGGCGGAAGAGCTGAGCCAGCTGGAAGGCGAGCCCTTCCTGATCGGCGACGGCGCGGAGCTCGCAGCCGCCTATCTCGACAGGATCGGCCTCCCCTATCGGCTGGCCCCGGAGAACTTGCGCTGGCAGAGCGCCTGGGGCGTGGCCATGGCCGCTCAGGGCAAGGCGCCCGGGAGCTCCCAGGACCTGCTGCCCGTCTATCTGCGGCTGAGCCAGGCCGAGCGGGAGCGGCAGGAGCGCCTCGGTCTGGATGACTGAGCCTTTGGCCGCGACTGCCCCGGACCGTTGTCTTCCCCGAATGGGCCCGGGATGGCCCCACACGGCGACGTCCCAGGATCCAAAAGTATATCCTTCAATTCACATAAAGGAGAGATCCACATGAGCAAAGTCTGTGTATTCGACCACCCCCTGATCCAGCACAAGCTGTCCATCCTCCGCGACAAGGGCACCAGCGTCAAGGAGTTCCGGGAACTGGTCTCGGAGATCGCCATGCTGATGTGCTTCGAGGCCACCCGCGACCTCCCCCTGGAGGAGATCGACGTGGAGACCCCCGTGGCCATGGCGAAATGCCACCGCATCGCCGGCAAGAAGCTGGCCGTCGTGCCCATCCTGCGCGCCGGTCTCGGCATGGTGGACGGCATGGTCAGCATGATGCCCAACGTCAAGGTCGGGCATATCGGTCTGTTCCGTGATCCCGAGACCAAGGAGCCGGTCAAATACTATTTCAAGATGCCCGCCGATATCGCCGAGCGCGACGCCATCGTGGTCGACCCGATGCTCGCCACCGGCGGCTCCGCCTCCGCCGCCATCAGCTTCCTGAAAGAAGCGGGCGTAAAGCACATCAAGCTCATGAGCATCATCGGCGCCCCCGAGGGTGTGGCGCGCATGCAGGCCGATCATCCCGACGTGGACATCTACGTGGCCGCGCTGGACGACCATTTGAACGAGAACGCCTATATCGTTCCCGGCCTGGGCGACGCGGGCGACCGTATCTTCGGCACCAAGTAAGCCGCTCTCCTTTTTGAAACAAGAAAGCGATCCCGGGGATGTGTGAAGTCACATCCCCGGGATCGTTTACCTTACTTCTTTTCTCCGACGAGCCGGCTGTATGTCTTGTCCTTTTTCACTTCGCCGTTCGTCAGCGGATGGTAGGTCGGGACGATCGCCTGTACCCGCTCGCGGATATCCGTCCGATTCTCATAGGCCGCGTGCATCAGCGAATCGAGCGCGCGGAGGAAGGGGTCGTTATCGAAGGGGATCGGCGCGCCGATGTGGATCAGCTTGTTGTCCGTCT
>JAFZOC010000011.1 GCA_017550765.1 Oscillospiraceae bacterium | reverse complement strand
GCCGCTGCCTGTGGCAGATACAGGCAAAGCGCAGTTTCCGCAGCCGCGCCATTGGCGGGCCGTCGCGAAGCAGGCCCGGGAATGGCAAAGCGGCAAGGCGAGCAAGGGGCCTTGCCCCCTCGAGCTCCCCCGCTGCTCTGTTATCTGACGCTACAGCGAGGTTTTTTGACAGTCTTCCGACATCCGATAAACTCACGATCGACAGGAGAGATCCTATGGATCTGCACATCCAACGCGGCGCGCCGACCACGCCCACCGACTTTTCCTGGCAGATGGGCTTCGGCAACTGTCACGCCTACCTGCTGCACCGCACGGACGTCTGCGAACACATCAAGCTGGCGCACGACGAGCTGGGGATCCGATACATCCGCTGCCACGGCGTGCTGGACGACGACATGCTGACCTATCAGCGCATGGGCGACTGCCGGATGTTCGCCTCGGTGCCCGGTAAGAACAAGATCCGGGAGATCAACTTCCGCCAGGTCGGACACGTGTACGACGATCTGCTCGCCTGCGGGGTCAAGCCCTTCGTGGAGCTGAGCTTCATGCCCTCCGCGCTGGCAAAGGGAAAGAAGCTGGGTCTGCGCTACGCTCCCAACATCTGCATGCCGCGCTCGCTGGACGAGTGGGCGGACTATATCCGCCGCTTCATCCGCTTCCTGCTGGACCGCTACGGGAGAGAGGAGGTGGAGAGCTGGTACTTTGAGGTCTGGAACGAGCCGGACCTGGGCGTCTTCTTTGCCGGGACGCAGCGGGATTATTTCAGGCTCTATGAGGCCACGGCCCGCGCGGTCAAGAGCGTGGACGAGAATTTGCGCGTCGGCGGACCGTCCACCAGCGCCTGCCGCTGGCTGCCGGAGTTCATCGACTTCTGCGAGAAGAACGGCGTCCCCTGCGACTTCATCTCGACGCACCACTATCCGGGCGACGGTTTCGGCAACTTCATCACGCTCTCCAACATCCGCCGTATGTTCGCCGCGACCAGGAGAGCCGCGAAAAACGGAACGCCGCTGGGCGAAACGCTGCGCGAGGTGTTCTTCCGGCCGGAGGACGCGAAGCGCTGGCCCAAGGGGGTGCTCGCGGACATGGACCGCGAGGCGAAGCGGCAGGTCGGCGATCGGCCGCTGTTCATCACCGAGTGGAATTCCATGGCGGTCTTCGGCGCGCCGGTGCACGACGAGAAATACGCCGCGGCTTTCGCGGTGAAGTCCTGCCTCGATCTGGCGGGCAGCCTGGACGCCTATATGTTCTGGTGCTGCTCCGACCTCTTCGAGGAGCAGTTCATGCTGCCGCGGCCCTTTGTGGGCAGCTTCGGCGTGGTGTCCAACGACGGCATCCCCAAGCCGAACTTCTGGGGCTTCAAGCTCCTGAGCCAGCTCTATCCGCGCAGGCTGCCGGTCTCCGGGACGGAAGAGCTGGACCTCGGCGCCTTCACCGACGGGGAGGACGTCCAGATCCTGCTGACGCCCCAGAGCGGCGATGTCGACGAGAACAGGCGCTATGACCTGACGGTCTCGCTGGACTTTGAGGCGGCCGCGGTCACGGCGCAGCGCATCGACGATACCCACTGCGCTCCCAAGCGGCTCTGGCAGGAGATGGGAGCGCCGGACAGCCTGACGAGAGCACAGGTCGAAGAGATCAAAGAAAGATCCCGCCTGCGGGAGGAGGCCTTGCCGTTCCGCGCTGCGGAGGGGAAGACCGAGCTCGCGGTCTCCCTCAGGACCAACGACGTGCTGCTGATTGGCGTGAAGGCCTGAAGCGGCCGCAAAAGACAGAAAAGAGGCCAAGCGACATGGAGCATAGACTCATCGACGCCAAGTTCTTCGATCCCAAAGCCAGGGGCAGCAGCATCTCCGCCAAGGAGCGCTGGATCGGCTATCTGCTCGGCCCCAGCGGCGCGCTGCTGGTCAACGCGATCCTCGGCGGCTCGTTCCTGAACATGTTCTACACCGATGTCATCGGCATCGGCGATCTGTGGAAGGGCATGTTCCTCGCCGTCTTTCCCATCGTGTCCAAGATCCTCGACGCGGTCACGAACTTCGTGATGGGCTGGATCATCGAGCGCACCCGCACCCGGCAGGGCAAGGCCCGCCCCTATATCCTCCTGGCGGCGGTCCTGATCCCGATCTCCGGCGTGCTGCTCTACGCGGTGCCGAACGCCGATCAGAAGGTGCAGGCGATCTGGATCCTGCTCAGCTACAATCTGTTCTTCTCGATCGCTTTCACGATCTACAACATGTCGCACAACCTGATGGTGCCGCTCTCCACGCGCAACACCGTGGAGCGAGGCACGGTGGCCGTCTTCAACCAGGTCGCCTCGATCATGGTGACCGGCATCATCGGCGCGTTCCTGGTGCCGATGATCCTGCTGCCGATGATGGGCACGAGCAAGACCATGTGGATGACGGTCATGAGCGTCGTGTCGATCCTGTCCTTCCCGCTGATCATCCTGGAGTACTACTACACCAAGGAGCGCGTGACCGAGGAGGCCGGCGGGGGCGAGGAGAAAAAGATCCCCTACGGCAAGACGATCAAGGCCGTGTTCAGCGACGGGCTCACGCTGATCATCCTGGGCTACTTCCTGATCAGCAACTTTGCCGCCGCGATCAAGGTCAACTCGGGGATCTACTTCTGCAACTACGTGCTGGGCACCTACTCCGACGGCGTGACCCTGACGCTCATCAACGTCATCGGCGGTCTCCCGATGGGCATCGGCATCTTCGCCGTGTGGCCGCTGGCGAAAAAGATCGGCAAGCGCAACTGCCTGATGCTCGGCCTGATCGTCATGGCGATCGGCAGCGCGGTCTGCTGGATGTTCCCGCGGGATATGACGATGATGCTGATCGGTCAGTTCATCAAGAACATGGGCTCCCTGCCGAGCTCCTATGTGTTCATGGCGCTGTTCGCCGACGTGCTGGACCACCTGGAATGGAAGAACGGCTTCCGCTGCGACGGCATGGCCATGTCGATCTACAGCACGATCATCGTGGTGCTGGCCGGCGTCAGCGTGGGCATCCTGAACATGATCATCAACCGTACTGGCTATGTCAAGCCCTTCACCGCGACGGCGGAGACCCTGCCCGCCGTCCTGCAGCAGATCCGGGATCTCGGCTATTCTCTGCAGATCCCGGCGGCATCGCTCAAGCCGACGATCGACGGGGTCTATACCGTCGCCGTCGATCAGAACGCGGCGACCAACAGCGCTTTCACCTTCATGTACGTCGGCCTCGACGTGATCGTCTGCCTGATCAGCTTCGTCATGCTGCTGTTCTTCAATGTGGAGAAGACGATCTCCTTCAAGCAGCGGCTCATCCGCGAACGTCTGAAGGAGCGGGTGCTCGCAGACGGCGGCGAGTGGATCGAGCCGGAGGAGCGCGAGCGCCGCGAGCAGGCGGAGGCCGAGGAGGAGCTCATCGCCAACAGGCTCAAGGAGATCGAGGAGCGCTGCGCGGCCAAGGGCGGGAACGCCGAGGAAGAAAAGGCGAAGTATCTCGCGGCATATCTCCTGAAGAAAGAGACCGAGGCGGAGAAGAAACGGCTCAGGGAAGAAAAGGCGCGGCAGCGGCAGGAAAAGAAGCTCGCCGCCATGACGCCGGAAAAGAGAGCGGAGCGCGAGAAGAAGAGAGCGGAGGAGGAGGAGAAAGCCCGCGCCCTCTACGAGAAGGAATACAGAGAGAACGAGGCCTACTATTCCGCCATGCAGGCGTCTCTGCAGGGATAAGGATCAAACGGAGGGAAACACATGGAACAGGCCTTCAACCCCTATCTGCCCAACTACGAATACGTCCCCGACGGCGAGCCGCATGTGTTCGACGGCAGGCTCTACGTCTTCGGCTCCCACGACCGCTTCGGCGGCAGGAAGTTCTGCATGAACGACTATGTGGCCTGGTCCTGCCCGGTGGACGACCTGGTGGACTGGCGCTATGAGGGCGTGATCTACAAAAAGACGCAGGACCCGGCCAACGCAGACGGCAAGCAGAGCATGTACGCCCCGGACGTGGCCCGCGGCCCGGACGGACGCTACTATCTCTACTACGGCCTCGCGGACCAGTTCAAGTGCAACGTCGCGGTCTGCGACACCCCGGCAGGCGCTTACGAGTTTTACGGCTTCGTTTCCCACCCCGACGGCACCCCCTGGGGCGAGCGGGCGGGCGACGTCATGCCCTTCGACCCGGGCGTCCTCGTGGACGACGACGGGCGCGTCCACCTCTACGCCGGGCAGGGGCCGGTGGATCCGCAGCACGCGAAGTGGAGCGCGAGAGACCATTCCCGGGATTCGGCGTATCACGTCGAACTCGAGCCGGACATGAAGACCATGCGCGCCGAGCCGAAAAAGATCGTGCCGAACTGCGCCGAGTCGAAGGGCACCGGCTTCGAGGGCCATGAGTTCTTCGAGGCCAGCTCCATCCGAAAGTTCAGGGGCCGCTATTACTTCATCTATTCCTCCGTGCAGAGCCACGAGCTGGTCTACGCCCTGTCGGACCGTCCGGACGGCGGCTTCCGCTACGGAGGGACGCTCTACTCCAACGGCGACCTCGGTCTGACCGGCCCCGTGCCGCCGACCTTCATGATCTTCCCCAGCCGCCGGACCATGGCCTATATCGGCAACGACCACGGCAGCGTGGTGGAGATCGGCGGACACTATTACGTCTTCGGCCACCGCCACACCAACGCCTCGATGTACTCCCGCCAGGGCGTGGCGGAGGAGATCTTCATGGACGCAAACGGGCATTTCGCGCAGGCGGAGATGACCAGCTGCGGGCTCAACGGCGGCCCTCTGCACGGCGTCGGGACTTATCCGGCCGCGATCGCCTGCAATTTACAGTCGAAGCGCGGCGCCGTGCTCAGTTTCCCCACCACGCAGACGAGGAGGCACCCGCGTCTGACGCAGGATGGGCAGGACCACGAGAGCGATCCCGGGCAGTATATCGCCAACATACGCGACGGCGCGCTGGCCGGCTTCAAGTATTTCGACTTCGACGGCGCGCGGCCGGAGACGATCTCCGTCCGCATCCGCGGCAGGGCCAGGGGCGTGCTGTACGTCTATGACGAGGCACGGCGCGAGATGCCCGCCGCCGCGATTGGCGTGGAGATCGACAGAAAAGGATGGACGGAGATCAACGCGCCGCTGCGCGTCCGCGGCAAAAAAGCGCCGCTGTTCTTCCTCTACCGGGGGAGCGGCGCGCTGGATCTGTTCTCGTTCAAGCTACAGTGATCCAGAGAGGAGGATACGGGATGTCTGTGACCAGCAGACTGATCCGCTTCGCGTTCAGGCGCAGCGACGACAAGCGCGACGCAGGGCTGACGACGCCGGAGGATATCCGCCGCTTCGACGATATCCCCTACGGCCCGGACAGGACGTGGAACGTGCTGGACGTGTACCGCCCGAAGACGGCGGAAGGCGCGCTGCCCGTGATCGTCAGCGTCCACGGCGGCGGCTGGGTCTACGGCGACAAGGAGCGCTATCAGTACTACTGCATGTCCCTCGCGCAGCGGGGCTTCGCCGTGGTGAACTATACCTACCGCCTCGCGCCGAAGTATAAGTTCCCCGCGCCGCTGGAGGACACCGCCCGCGTGTTCGGATGGCTGCTACAGAACGCCTCGGCATACGGCTTCGACACGGAGAACGTCTTTGCCGTGGGTGACAGCGCGGGCGCGCAGCTCCTGGGGCTCTTCTCCTGCCTTTGTACGAACGAGGAGTACGCGAAGACCGTCCCCGTCCGCGCGCCGGAGGGCTCCCGCCCGAAGGCGGTCGCGCTCAACTGCGGCGTCTACCGCATCGAAAAGAGCAAAAAGAAAGATCTGACCTCCCTGCTGATGACGGACTACCTGCCCGGCGGGGGTACGGAGGAAGAACTGCGGCAGGTCAGCGTGATCGAGCATGTGAGCGCCGCCTTCCCGCCCGCGTTCGTGATGACCGCCGAGGGGGACTTCCTCGCCGCCCAGGCGCCGCCCTTTGTGGAAAAGCTGCGGAGCCTCGGCGTGCGGGCCGAGTATCATTACTACGGCGACAGCGAGCATGCGCTCGGCCATGTGTTCCACTGCAACATCCGTCTGCCGGAGGCACAGCGCTGCAACGACGAGGAATGCGCGTTCTTCCGCAGGTCCATGACAAAGACGGAGCGGGGGGCGGGGACATGAAGAGGAGAGCCGCGATCGTGCTGGCGGAGGACTGAGCATAGAGAACGGTCCCGGTCGCAGGAGAGCGGGACCGAGCCAGATCGAGCATCCGGCGCAGGGTCCGATCCCCGCGCCGGATGCTCGTCTTTGTCGATCCGGATAGTTGGACAGGCGCCCTGGAGACCGCACAGCCGGCGGCCTCCAGAGCGCCTGTCCGATTCAAATGAGGGATGCGATCTCGTGCCGGAGCCGTTCCGATGCGCAGCGGGGCGCTCCCGGCCGGATCTCCCGCAGAGAGCTGTCCGTCAGCATCCGGCATGCGCTTCGCGCCGAGCCGCAGGGAGCACGGGAGCGATCCGGCGTCGGTCAGGACATCCGCCTCTCGCCGGGGCGGATGCGGCCGGGAAAAGATCTCCGGGCACGATCGCCGTCACCTCCTCGGGGGCGGTCGGCCCGCGCATGCATCAGCGCTCGGCAGATCCTATCGAGAGCTCAACAGATACACCAGAACGAAGCCCGCAGCCGGGAGCCAGACGTTCAGGAGCCTGCTTTTCAGCATGTTCCAAGCGATCCTGTTTTTCATGGTGCGACCTCCTCTCCGATATGCTCCACGATCGAGTCGAGCGTCTCGTCGCTGACGATGTGCTCCATCCCACAGGCGTCCCGCTCGGCGGTCTCCGGACGCACGCCCAGCGAGATGAGCAGCGTCCTCAGCGCGCGATGCTTCCGGTAGACCTGTTCGGCCGCTTCGCGCCCGGCATCCGTCAGAGTGAGGCGCTTGTCCGCGCCTATCGTGAGGAGGCCGCCCTCGCGCAGGAGCTTCATGGCCCGGCTGACGCTGGGCTTGGACACATGCAGCGTCTCCGCCACGTCCAGCGAGCGGACGGATCCGTTCTCCCGCTGCAAGATCCAGATCGTCTTCAGATAGTCCTCCATGGCTCTGGGCAGATGCATGGGACAGCGACCTCCTTTCTCGCGACGGAAGGGGAGCGGATCGGGATGACATGTGGTTAGACATCTCTAACTTCATTATACACAGTTCCGCGCAAATGTCAACACCCCGGCGACCGAAGATCTGCCTGTCTTTCGGCGCGGCGCTGGGCTCGGTCTTGAAAAAAACGCAACTTGGGTATTTTCAAACGGGGAGAGATGTGCTATACTCCGAAGTTAGATAAACCTAACGAGCGTTAGCGAACTATACGAGCACCTTCATAGGAGAGAGCTATGTCAAAAAAAGACTCGGAAGACCAGAAAAAGTCCATGAGCGTGCTGTACCGCGGCCGGGCGATCTTCAAGCCGCTGAACACGGGATGGATCGACGAGCACGTCGCCTGCGTGCGGGAGTGGATCGCCAACATCTTCTTCTATACCAAGAACGGCAGGACCATCATGATCGACGCCGGGTACAACTACGACCGCCTGCGGGAGAAGATGGGCTGGCTGGACATCGACCCCGCCTCCATCGGGCATATCCTGATCACCCATCAGGATACCGACCACGTGGGGGCGCTGGAAACGGACAGCGAGGGGCTGTTCCGGGACGCCACGGTCTATCTCAGCGAGATCGAGGACCGCTATCTGACCGGCGAGGCGCGCCGCCGGGTGATCCACGGGCTCTACAAGCTGCCGCTGGTCAGGACCGACAACCGGCGGGTCCTGCTCAGGGACGGGCAGATCCTGGACATCGACGGGATC
>JAFZOC010000102.1 GCA_017550765.1 Oscillospiraceae bacterium | reverse complement strand
TCCGTCACCATCAACGGCGGCTTCGTCACCGCGGAGGGCGGCGCCAGTGGCGCGGGCATCGGCAAGGGACAGCAGAACAACGTCTGGGAGGTCGTCACGATCAACGGCGGCGTTGTCAACGCCACCGGCGGCCTCTATGCTGCCGGCATCGGCGGCGGCGAGGATCGCGGGAACGGCACGGTCATCATCAACGGCGGTACCGTCACCGCGATCGGCCGGGAGAACGGCGCGGGGATCGGCGGCGGCGAAGAAGGCAGCCAGGATCATCCGATCATCATCAACGGCGGTGACGTCACGGTAGAAGGCGGAAAGAACGCTGCCGGCATCGGCGGCGGTGGGGCAGGCTGGTTTGGCGATGCCGGCCACGGCGGTGAGGTCACGATCACCGGCGGGACCGTTACGGTGGATGCGGGCCAACATGGTGCGGGGATCGGCGGCGGCGCAGCCAGCGATCTGTTCTGCGATTCGGGCAGCGGCGGCAGCGTCACGATCACCGACGGCGAGATCTTGATCCGTGTCCCCGCCGGCGGCGGCGCGGGGATCGGCGGGGGCGCCGGCCCCGAGACCTATGGCTATGCCGGCAACGGCGGCACGGTGGACATCTCCGGAGGCATTGTCGATATCCGTTTATCCGCGACCAGGAGCGCGGGGATCGGCGGCGGCGGCTGCGATTACAGCAGCGGAAGAAGTGGCTCCGTCTCTATTTCCGGCGGTGAGGTCAAGATCGCGGTCGCGAACGGCTATCTCGATGATTCGTATGTGCAGAGCCAGGGCGCGGGCATCGGCGGCGCCTCGGAGAGGTCCCAGGGCGGAGATGTCACCATCACCGGCGGCATCGTTTTGATCGAGAACAACGGCTACGGTGCGGGGATCGGCGGCGGCGGAAGCGAAAAGAAGCCTTCCACCGCTGGAAATGGCGGAAACGTCTATATCGATTCTGCATTCGTCGTCGCCTCCAGCTACGCCGGCGCGGGGATCGGCGGCGGCGGTTCGCTGAAAGGCGGCGGTGGCGGCGGCAACGGAGGGACCGTCACGGTCGACAGCGGAACGGTATATGCTCTCTCCCAGAACAAAGGCGCGGGGATCGGAGGCGGCAACGACGGCAACGGCGGGACGCTGATCGTGAATGACGGCTACGTTATGGCGGGCGGCGGCCATCTGGATTATAACTATATCCGGGATCACGGACTGTGGACCGGCGGCATTGCGGGCGTCAAACCGATCAATCAGGGCTGGGTCGACCTTGCGTACAATTTGATCATGCATTTCATCTCTTCCGGTGAATATGCCGGCGCGGGGATCGGCGGCGGCGACGACGGCAACGGCGGCAGCGTTACGATCAACGGCGGCACTGTGATCGCGATGTCGGGCATGAATTCTGCGCGCGCGATCGGACATGGCGACGGTGGCAAGAGCGACGGCAGCGTGAGCTTCTATGACAGCGCGAGAGTCAGCTATGGAAGGGTCAGCGGCGGCGAGCCGACGATCCTGGGGGTCGCCCTCAAGGACAAGCGCGATCAGTTCTGCAAGAGCTATGCCTATGCGCGCATCGAGCCTTGCGACCATCCGGACCCCGCGTTCACGGCGACCGAGAACGATCACATGAGACACTGTCCGTACTGTTTCATCGCGTTTCCCAGGGAACAGCACGTGATGGACGAGCACAACCACTGCACAGTCTGCGGCTTTCAGGGCGTGCTCTGCGATCTCCGCTTTGATGCCAACGGCGGCAGCGGGACCATGGAGACCATCCACTTTGTTCCCGGGACAGCTCTGATGCTGCCGACCTGCGGCTTTACGCCTCCGGCTGGCATGTGCTTCGGCGGCTGGCAGATAGGGGACGACCCAGAGCTGAGAGCGGAGAACGATACCGTCTCTGCTTCCGGCGATCTGACCGTAAAGGCGGTATGGCATTACCGCATCACCGTTTCGGATGCGGAGTACGGCATCGTGACCGCGGATAAGAAGACTGCGGCGGCGGGCGAGACCGTCACACTGATGGTAGCGCCTGAGGAGAACGGCTTTCTGGTCAGCCTCACCAGGGTCACGGGAGACGAGGACCACTTCACTGAGATAGACGAGAGGGACGGGGACGGGAACTACATCTTCACGATGCCCGCCGGCAATGTGACCGTCAATGCTCGTTTTGTCCGCATCTGCACCGTCAGCTTCGATGCCCAGGGCGGCACAGTGGATCCGGAGAGCGTAGAGGTCGAGGGAGGCACCCCCGTCGGTGAACTGCCGACGCCTGAGCGTGAAGGCGGCTGGGTCTTCCTGGGCTGGTTCACTGAGCCCGCCGAGACGGCTTTCTATGCCGGCCAGGGCAGCCAGGTGACGGCAGAAACGACCTTCGACGAGGACGCCACGGTCTACGCCCACTGGCGTTTGCCCGGCGACGTGAACGGCGACGGCAAGGTGAACACGACGGATGTGGTGCTGCTGGCCAAGTACGTGAAGGCCCACGGCCAGGGCGTGGAGGTCGTTGCCGCCGCCCTGGACGTGAATGGCGACGGGAAGGTGAATACCGCCGACGTGACCCTGCTGGCCAAGTACGTGAAGGCCCGCGGCCAGGGCGTGGTCATCTGCTGAGATCCACGAGCCTCTCTCCTGTCCCGTCATGGGGACAGGGCTGAGCGATCCCCTGGCACATATCAGATCGATACGACCAAGAGCGGCTCCCGCAAGGGAGCCGCTCTTGGTCGTGTCTCTACGGTGAGAGCTTGGCCAGAAGGGGCATTTAGCTTCGACAAAACCGCGGGAGATCCGATGATGAGCAGCCCTGAGAGGCCGAGAGAACGGACGGCAGGGAGGATGCGCTGCCACTTGACATGACGACCAGAAGACGGGTATACTGCAAACAGTGTGCATCGGCCATCACAAAACGGAAGAGGAAGGGAGGCGGCTCGCCGGATGTTAGAACTGAAAAAGGTCCTGGCGCTGCTGCTTTGCCTGGCTCTCTGCATCTGCCTGTTCCATGTACGGGCCATGGCCGAGGGCGCTGGGACCATCGCCCCCGTGGGGGACGGTGCAGAGGACGGCACGATATGGCCGGCGGATGCGGACAGCATCGATGAGGAGCCCGCAGAGGATATGCCGGTGGGGACGGAGATCCCGTACTATGCGTGGAAACAGTCGGACCCTCAGTGGAGCGATCGGTCCATCGGCACCAGAACGCTGGGCGAAGTGGGCTGCGCGGTGACCTCCGTCGCGATGCTGGTCGTCCACGCCGGCCTGCGGGACGAGTCGGACTTTGATCCGGGCGTGTTCCTGGAGGAGATGAAGGCCGTCGGCGGTTTTCGCGGGAATGAGATCTTCTGGGGCAAGGCCGGAGAGGCGGTGGATGGCTTCCATTATGCAGGGAGCCTCGACCTGTGCGGCACAGAGCGCGACAAGACCGCCCAGATCCTCACCTGCTGTCAGCTGGGCTTCTATGTCGTTGTGGCTGTCAAGTTTTACGGACACTACGTCGCGGTCCGCAGCGCTGCGGCCGACTCGATCACCATGATGGACCCCGGAAGCTCCAGCACGGATCTCTTCTCCAAGTACAGCGCAGACGGCGTGGTCAGGATCCATCTCTACTCCCTGGAGGACGACCCGGCGCTGCCGGAAGCGTTCCGCGTGTCCGACCCGACGCTGGCTGTCGAGAGCGCCTTCGCGTTCAGGATCGCCGCAGGCGGCCTGCGCAGCGAGCTCCTGATCTATTACCCGAACTGACAGCTTGCCCGATCACACCGATGCGCGCAGCAGGCCGCGCGGCTCGATGGATACACAGAGACCGGCCCCGGATGCACGGGGCCGGTCTTTCTTTCATTTCCCGAAAAAGAACGCTCCCTCCGGCCCATGCCGAAGGGAGCATTTTTTCGGGAATGAGGCGCGTGCTCAGCGGATCTTGCGGCCCTCCAGATAGTAGCGCTTCTCCCGGCTGTGGCCCATGGAGAAGGTCTTGCGGGGCAGAGCGCCGTCCCGGATGACGCCGCGGAAGAGGGAGCTCTTCTCCATGGCGGGCAGCAGGAAGCCGATGGCGCCCTCCTGCCTGGCCAGGGCAATCAGAGCGTCGTCGTCATGGATGTAGTCGATCTCGCCGGGGTGCGCCTCTTCCTTCAGATACTTGTCCAGGAAGGCCTGCAGTACGCCCACGGGCAGTTCACTGCGGGCCGGATCTAGGGTGACGGTGCCGCTCTTGTCGCCGCTGTACCATTTGACGGGGTAGCCGCCGGGGGCGCACCAGTCCTGCAGCGCGAGGAGCATCGCCTCGGGATCCGTGTCCACCACGACGCGGTGGATGGGCTCGAAGACCTGTGCCTCGTCGTGGATGTTCTCCAGCTCCACCAGGGCATAGCGGGCGGGATGCTCGCTGAGATCCTCGCCGGGATGGGCGGCCTTCAGCTCCTCGTAGCAGCTCTTGGCGGTGGCGAGAGAGTGGTTCCCGTCGCCAATGGCAAAGGTCATGGGAACACCGGGCAAGCCCTCGTACTTCTCCGGCACATGGGCGACATAGTCGGTGAGGGCTGCGTCGAAGGCGCGGGCGTCCTCGTCCGCCACCAGCCAGCCCCGGATGCGGCCGCCGCCCTCCATGAGCTCAAAGTCGTAGAGCAGGCGCATGCCGTCCTTCTTGGCCGCCACCGGCTCGATCAGCTTCTTCTCGTGGTCGTCACAGAGCATCAGGATGTGGGGCAGCTCGATCGGCGCGTCCCGTCGGACCCGCTGCCGGGGCGGGATGCGTTCCGGCACGGTCTTCTCCGTGGCGCGGATCTGGGAGGTGGCGCCGGGACGGTAGTCATAGGCGTCCAGGTCGATCTTGCCGATCAGGCCCTTGCGGATCGTGCCGTTGGCCAGGGTGCGCTCCACGTAGACATAGCTCTCGGGATAGGTCTCGAAGATCCCGCGCCGCAGATACTCCGCCATGGTCTCGTTGATCTGGGCGATGTGTTCGGCCTCGCCGGCAGAGCCCAGCTCCGCCTCGGGCAGGATCAGGCGGATGGTGGAGGGAGCATCGCCGGCCTTGGCCCGGACCCGGTCCCAGTAGGCCTGGTCCGAGGTGAACTGATCGCAGGCGATGACGGCCCACTTCTCCATGTCAGTGTCTTTGGGCAGCAGGATATCGGCGGGCTGGAAGATGTTCTTGTCCATGGTCGACCTCCCGTGCCGAGCTTACTTGGCGAAGTCCCGGATGATCTCCACGATCTCCTGACCGATGCGGGCCTGGGCCTCGCCGGTCTGGGCGCCGATGTGCGGCGTGCAGGAGACGTGGGGATGCGCGTACAGGGCGGCGTTGGTGGAAGGCTCGGTGGCCCAGACGTCCAGACCGGCGGAGCGGACTTTGCCGGACTCCAGAGCGGCCAGCAGGGCGTCCTCGTCCAGGTTGGCGCCGCGGGAGGTGTTGATGATCACCACGCCGTCCTTCATCTTGGCGATGGTATCGCTGTTGATGATGGGGCCGTC
>JAFZOC010000101.1 GCA_017550765.1 Oscillospiraceae bacterium | reverse complement strand
GTATCCTCTGCGGCCGCTGCCTCGCCTGGCGCAGATCCACCTCAAGATCTTTCTAAGCCGTCTTATTGGTCGATCGTATGAGCTCTTCGTCTCTCTGCCGCTCCCATTTGCGAAAAGGGCGCCGGAGCGCAGCCGAAAAGGCTGCGCTCCGGCGCTCTCATCATCCCTTCTCATGTCTTCATCGAGACATCTCGAGCAGGACCTCCAGCAGCTCGTCCAGATCCTGCACGATCGGCGACGCGCCGGCGCTCTCCAGTTCTCCGGGCGCTGCATATCCGTAGGCGACGCCGATGCAGCCGATGGAGCAGCGGGAAGCGCCGGCGACGTCATACTTGGTGTCGCCCACCAGCACCGTCTCCTCTTCCCGGGCGCCCAGCGTTTCCATGGCAGACCGGATGACCTGCCATTTGGCGTCGTCCTTGCCCTCATCAGAGGCGCCGCTGACGCAGGCGAAGAACTGACGAAGCCCCTCCCGCTCCAGCAGTTCCTCTGCCAAAGCGCGCGGCTTGGAGGTCGTCACCGCGAGGATCGCCCCCGCGTCGGTCAGAGCCTCCAGGAAAGGGCGGATCTGGGGGAAGGGGCGGCTCTCATAGAGGCCCACCGGTACATAGCGCTCCCGAAAGTCCCGGGTAGCCTGCTCCGCCTCCGCCCTGGAGAAGCCGTATACTTCCATGAACTTCTCGATCAGCGGCGGGCCCGCGAAGCAGCGCAGCTCTTCCAGCGGCGCATCCATCCCCCGCTTTCGCAGCGCGTAGCGGACGCTCTTCGTGATGCCCTCTACGGTGTCGAACAGGGTCCCGTCGAGGTCGAACAATACAGTTCGGATCATGGTCGATCGCTCCGTTCCTTTTTCCATCACAAGGTGATATTTTGGCCATCCTCGTCTATCTCGCACGACCGGACATACTATGGGAAGAAGAGAGGAGGGTCTGAGATGACATATCGCTATTTCCTCGGTGCGAACACAAAAGACGGTTTCCGCTCCCTTTACGACGGTCTGCCTCCTGGCGATGAAGACCGTCTGCACATCCTAAAAGGCGGGCCCGGTACAGGAAAATCCAGTTTCCTGCGCGCCATCGCGTCCTCCGCCGAAGCGCGGGGCCTGGAAGTGGAGCAGGTCCTCTGCTCCGGAGACCCCGATTCCCTGGACGGGGTCTATGTCCCCGCGCTGCATCGAGCGTGGGTGGACGGTACTGCGCCGCATGTGATCGAGCCCCGGATCTTCGGCGCATCCGGAGACTATGTCCACATCGGTGCTTTCTGTACCGTCCCGTTCTCCACAGTGGAGCGGAAGGCGCTCAGCGCTCTCACCCACGCCTATCGGGAGCGGTATGACCGCGCTTATCGGGCGCTGGCGCTCTGCGGGGACCGCGACGACTGGCTCTGCGAAGGGCCGACGGACGCCCAGGCTTTGGAGCGGCTCGCTCCGATCCCCGGGAGAGGCGCGGGACTTGGCACCTGTCGGCGTCTTTGGCTGCGCGCGGTCTGCTGTCAGGGCCTTGTCCAGCTGAACGACTGTCTGGAGGGCCTGTCGCAGATACCGGTCGCCCCGGATGTCCTGATCCAGCTGGCGGATAGCGCCGCCGAAAAAGGACTGGACCGCATCGTCTGTCCGTCGCCGATCGATCCGGATCTGCCCGAGGCCCTGCTCCTACCGGGGGGAGGGCTCGCTTTCACGGCTCTCACACAGCCGTCGCCTAAGATCCAAGACCGTTTCCGGCAAGCCCTTGACGCGCTGCGGGAGGCAAAGGCGCTCCATGATGAACTGGAAGCGATCTATGGTACCCACATGGACTTTGGCGCCTTGAGCGCGTTCACTGCAGAACAGCTGCAAAGGATCTTCGCCTGACATGCGAAGCGGCGGGAGAACGATATCTCCCGCCGCTGCTCTTTGCCGCTCGATCGTCAGCAGCAGCAACAGTTCATGCCGCACAGGGGGCCCAGACAGAGCTGGGAAGCGCACAGCGTCATGCAAAGGCGGTCCATGTTCAGGCCGCTCTGATAATTGCGGGTATAGTTCTCATAGAACTGCCCGCCGTTCTGCAGCGTCTGGACGAAACGCTGGTACTCGGCGTTCTCCGGATCCATCTGCAGCGCGCGCTTGGCGTCCTCCAGGGCTGCGATCTTGTTGCCCAGATACATCTTCGCTACACCACTCAGGAAATACCAGCGGGCGTCGCGTTCGTTCTCCGGTACGCCCGAGAGCGCGTTGAGCGCTTCGCGATACATCTGGTTGCGGATATAGTTGCGGGCTGCCGTGTATTCGCCTCGTTCCGTCTGCCGTGCCTGCTGTTGATATCCCTGGTAGCCATAGGGGCCGCTGCTCCAGGTGTACCAGGTAAAAGGGTCGCTGTAGGATCCGCTGAAGGGGTCCTGATAGGTCTGGGACGCGCTGCTCTGGGCGTATGCGCTGCGGGCCGCGCCGTTCTTGATCAGGTCGTAGGCGGCGTTGACCTCGTTCATCTTCTCCGCCGCCGTCGCGTCACCCGGATGCAGATCCGGGTGATATCGCTTCGTCAGATCGCGATAGGCTTTTTTGATCTCTTCATCCGTCGCGTCCGGAGAGACGCCGAGGACTTTATACGGATCCTGCGCCATCGGCCGTCTCCTTCTTTCTCGCGTATTTTCGATCGAATCGGGTCCAGAGCCCGAGACAGAGGATGTTCTTCAGGAGGCCCGCATCCTGCACCAGCGGCAGGCGGTCGAAGGCCAGCAGGCAGTCGCCCAGGAGCATCTTCAGGATATCGCGGAACCGCTGCTCGTTGTCGGGCAGGCCGTAATATCTGCGGAAAGGATCGTAACGGCCCCAGAAGGTATCCGCATCCAGATCCACACAGGCGTCCATCACATAGAGGAAGCGCCCCAGCGCGTCTCCCATGGCGCGCAGGGTCCCGCTCCATCGGTCGTCCCGCCACACGAAGAGCTCGCCCAGGAGCCGTCCGAAGCAGGCCGAGGCCGCGTCCGGATCCTCGATCTTGTCCCGTTCCAGCGCATGCAGCTCTTCCAGAGAGCGCGCGATCGCGTCGCACTGTCGCGGATAGCGCTCCTGCACCCTTTCATAGGCGCTCTGCAGCGATCTCGCTGCGGCAAGAGCAGAGAGCCTGCCGTCGTCCTCCCAGTCGTCCAAGCATTTCTGATAGGCCAGCGCCACGTTCAGATCCGCGGCATAGTCGCTGCAGACGCTCCTCTGCCAGGGGCGCGGCTGGAAGGGATGGGGCGGGCAGCTATCCTTTCCCGTCCGTTCCTCCGGCTCGTAGAGAGACTGGAGCAGCAGGACCAGGAAGGTCATATCATAGTTGAGCGTGAGCCTGGCCTTCTGGCCATGGCGCTCGCCAAGGCTGCGGCAGAGGCCGCAGTAACAGGCGCGGTAGCGTTCCTGCTCTTCCGGCGTGAGACGGGATCTGTCCGCTTCCAGGAAGCCGAACATCTCAGCTCTTCCTCACGAAGGAAGTCCCGCACTTGCGGCAAACGATCTTGATCTTGCCTTTCCCTCTGGGGACGCGCAGATCCGTGTGGCAGGAAGGGCAGCTGAAAAAGCGGTAGTCCTTCCGCTGTACCCAGCGTTCCCGCAGAAGTCGGATCCTGCTCAGGAAGCGCTCCTTCTGACGCAGATACCAGTTGTTCTCCGCAGCGCGTTTATACAGGTCCCTTGAGAGCATCCGGAAATAGGTGAAACCCAGCACTGCCATACATATCGTGAACAGGATGCGCCCGACGAGCCCCGAGACGATCACCGCCAGGAGCATGAGGATCAGGTCCGCTCCCAGCAGGAAACGGTTGAACGCATCGTTCCCGTTCCGGCCTGCCATAAAACGTATCAGTCGCTCTTTCATGTCCGCCTCCGTGTACCAGCTCCGATTTGCCTCATTCTATCACAACTGCAGGCAAAAACATCAAGGAACTGTGAACATCAAAGAGCTTTTGCCCGTTCTTTCAGGGAGAGGAGCACGATCTGCTCGCAGAGCTCCTCGTAGCTCATCCCCGCGACCTTCGCCGCCTTGGGGATCAGGCTGTTGGGCGTCATGCCGGGCAGCGTGTTGACTTCCAGGCACCAGGCGCGGCCCTCCCCGTCCAGGATGAAGTCCGTGCGGGAATAGACCGAGAGCCCCAAGGCCTTATGGATCTTCAGCGCAGCCTGGGATACGAGCTCGCGCGCTGCATCGTCGATCTGCGCAGGGCAGATCTCCCGTGCGCCTTCCTCTCCGCTCTGGTACTTGGTGACGTAATCGAAGCCCATGCCCTCCGGCGGGACGATCTCGATGGGGCTGAGCGCCTCTCCGTCGAATACCGGGACCGTGATCTCCCGCCCGACGATCTTCTCCTCTACCACGGCTCTGTCGCCATAGCGCAGGATCTCCTCCAAGGCGGCGCGCAGTCCATCCCGATCGTCGGGCAGCGCCACGCCGATGGACGAGCCGCCTCCCACGATCTTCACCGCACAGGGCACCGGCAGGCTCTCTGTCAGCCTGGGGATATCCTCTGCGCTGTATCGGATCTCCTGCCAGGCCGGCGTGAGGACGCCGCAGCTGGCCATGATCCGCTTGGCTACGGCCTTGTCCATGGCCATGGCGCTGCCCAGCGGGCCGGATCCGGTATAGGGCACGCCCAGCAGATCCAAAGTCGCCTGGATCTTCCCGTCTTCGCCGTCCTTACCGTGGAGCCCCAGGAACACGAGATCCGCCAGACGGCAGATCTCCAGCACGCCCTTCCCGATGCGGCTGGGGCTCTTGTCTTTCCGCGAGGCCCGAACGGCATCCAGATCGGGGGCTGTCTTTCCGATCGCCACCTGGCCGCAGCGGCCGTCCTCCTGTTCGAAGAGCGCTCCCAAAGGTCCGTCATAGCCCTCCAGGCCCAGGAACAGATCCACGAACACGGCCTGATGGCCGAGACTGCGCAGCGCTCTGCAGACAGAGGTCGCGGAGACCAGCGAGACTTGGCGTTCGGTGCTGATGCCGCCGCCCAAAACAACGATCTTCATCTTGTTGCCTTCTTTCCATGGAACTGTCTGTTAGCATACCACCTGTCGGGCACTTTGCCAAGGTTTTTTTGTCATCCTGCCGTTCAACGGGATGACACTGCGTCCCGTTGTCCCCGATCCAGGCACGGGACGCGGGAAAAGTGGGCGTTCGCAGAAAAAAAGCTTGACTTTCCCGGAAAACGTGGTAATATGTCTCTTGCTGATGCGGGCATAGCTCATCCGGTAGAGCGCCACCTTGCCAAGGTGGAGGTAGCGAGTTCGAGCCTCGTTGCCCGCTCCATCAAAGACCTGTTGCACATGCAATGGGTCTTTTTTCTACGCGGGTATGGTGGAATTGGCAGACACGCTGGATTTAGGTTCCAGTGGGCGACCATGCAGGTTCGAGTCCTGTTACCCGCACCAACAAAGAAGCCTCTTTTGTCTACCAGGACAAAGAGGTTTTCTTGTTGTTTTTGTGACCAGCCATAGTATAATTGATCCAATAATGATCCGGCGCTTGTATGGGGGGAAGCTGAACCATGAAACTGACAGGACCCGCCATCGAATATGCTCAGCAGATCCAAG
>JAFZOC010000010.1 GCA_017550765.1 Oscillospiraceae bacterium | reverse complement strand
TGCACGCCTTGCCGCAAATGCCGTTCCCGGGCCTGCTCCAGCCCATGGCTGGGCCCGCCAACGGCGCGGCTGCGGAAAAAGCGTGCGCGCTCGTTCTGCCACCGGCGGCGGCAGCCCGCTTTTCTCGCCATGACAGGGGGGACCCTGGACGCCCCGATCCGGCGCGGCGGGGGAGGCAGCGGGCGCGGGGGCGGGGGGGACGGATGGCCACGTCGGGCCCTGCGCGCCTTGCACGCCTTGCTGTAAACGCCGTTCCCGGGCCTGCTCCAGCCCATGGCTGGGCCCGCCAACGGCGCGGCTGCGGAAAAAGCGTGCGCGCTCGTTCTGCCACCGGCAGCGCGAGCCCGCTTTTCTCACCATGACAGGGGGGCGGACCGGGGATCAGAGGTCCTCGTCCGCCTCGTCGTCGGCGGGCAGACGGATCTTCCGCTGCTTCCGCCAGATCAGTCGGGAGAGGGCCAGGAGCAGCAGCTCCTGGGCGGAGAGGAAGATCAGCAGCAGCGTCAGGCCCTGCAACAGGGTGAGGAGGAGGGCGGGGCCCCGGAGGGGCTCGTCCTCCAGCAGCCAGAAGATCAGCGCCGCGTCCATGGGCAGCAGCACCGGCAGCGCCAGCAGCGAGAGCCAGAGGCTCTCCCGGCCTCGGGCCCGCTCCGGCAGGAGCAGAGAGCCGAAGAGCGCCGTCAGCGCCAGGACATAGAGCAGCCGGCGGCCCGTGAGCGCGCCGGCCAGGGACAGCAGGCCCGGCAGCGCGCAGAGGGCCCGGTCGAAGGCCGCGTCCCGTCTCATCCGACGATCCATCCGATCACCTCCAGAGAACTCCAGATCAGCGCCAGGGGCAGGCCCGCCCGCAGCGCCTGGACCAGGGCGCAGAGGGCCAGGATGGCCGGGGCGTCCGGGTCGCTCTCCCACAGCTCCCGGCGGAGCCGGCGGCTGCGCAGGAGCCGACGGCTGCGGGCGACCAGGTCCGGGCAGCCCAGCAGCTCCGCCAGGATCTCGCCCCCGTCCATGCCGGCGGCGGTCCCGCTGTTGATCAGGACCATGGTCACGTTGGCCATGGCAGCGCAGAAGAAAGAGCAGCCGTGGGAAGGGAAGGCGCAGGCCAGGCACAGGAAGAGCCCGGTCAGCAGGGCCTGGGCCTCCAGCCCGGCGGCGTCGATCTGGGCCCGGCGCAGGCTGCTGCGCACGGGGCTGGGGTCCATGGACACATAGGCCCCGGGCAGGAAGTTCCGGATCATGACGCCCATCTCGAAGACATGGGCGCCGTAGGCCAGGGCCGCCATCAGGTGCCCCAGCTCGTGGAGCAGCAGGCCCGGCAGCAGGCCCAGCAGATAGCCCGGCAGCAGCCGGTCGGAGCCGCCCATGGGCAGGTCCCGCAGGAAGAGCAGCAGGCCCAGCGTGAAGACCGGGGCCCACAGCGCCCCCAGCAGGGCGTTCCAGGCCCGGCCCAGGGCCCGCAGACGGCGGGTGGGGCGCACGCGCCAGAGAGTCAGGCAGATCGTGCCGAAGGAGCGCTCCAGCACCGGACCGTGGCGCAGCAGCTGCAGCGCCTCCAGCTCCTCCAGCAGCTCGTCCACCTCGCCCCGGGAGAAGGAGGGATCGATCGTATAGGGGTCCGTGCGGCCGTCCAGGCGGCGCAGGAAACGGGCGGCCGCGTAGTCCGCCTCGTATGCGGTCTGGTGGGCGTAGTCCAGGATCAAGATCCGATCCGGGCCCTCACGCCGGAAGACCAGACAGTTGTGACACAGGGGGGCACGTCCGGGCATCTCTCCGCTCCTTTCTCGTTTCGTTGGGACCTCTCCGGGCCCCGGGCCCGGAGAGGTCAGGATCGTTTCAAAAGCCGATGCTGCGGCCGGCGCCGGCGCCGGGACGCTCCCGGAGGCTCGCGATCCGCGTTTCGTCGATCTCCACGGAACGCTCCAGCAGGAAGTGGTCGATCATGGCGTCGCTGATGAGCTTGCGGACGATCCGCTGGATGCTGCGGCACTCGGTGACGCCCTGCTTCCACAGATGGTCCACCAGCTGCTCGGAGAGCTCCCGGCGGAAGATCACCTCGTTGTCATTGCAGTGGAAATGATCCATGGCCTGGGGGATGGTGAAGCGGTAGGTGATCGCCTTCAGGTCCTCCTTGCTCAGCGCGTTCAGGTGGACGATCTCCATCCGGTCCAGCAGAGGGGCCGGGATCCGCTCGGAGTCGTTGGCGGTGAAGCAGTAGATCAGATGGGAGATGTCCACGGGGAAGCCAAGGAAGTTGTCGGTCCAGTGGACGGCGTCCTGGTCCAGAGAGGAGAGCATGGCCTCCAGCAGGTACTCGTGCTGGGTGTTCTGCACGGCCTTCTCCAGCTCGTTGACGCAGACGACCGGGTTGCCGCACTTGGTGTTCACCATGGAGCGCACCGGGATGCCCGGCTCGGCGCCCACGTAGACATGGCCGTGGCCGGACCAGCCGCTGCCGCCGGCCACCGAGGAGGCGGACCAGGAGGCGGTGGGCAGGCCCAGGAAGGAGCCGTAGACCTCGGCGGCCAGGGTCTTCCCGCAGCCCGGAGGGCCGACCATCAGCACAGCGTTCGTATGTCCCGTGCGGCTGTACTCCACCGCGTGGCGCAGCAGCACATCGAAGAGCTCGCTGTTGCCGTAGACCTGCTCGTCCCAGAGCTTGTGGGCGTTCTGGATCATCGGCTTGCCGGCCGTGGGGACGGCCGAGGTCTTCCGGGGCAGGGCCTTCACGGTGCTGGCCCAGCTCTGCAGCCGCTCGTCGCTCTCCGCGCAGCGCAGGAGCTGGCGGACATGCTCCGGCAGCTCTGTGTAGACCGGGAAGATACGCCCGGTCTTCTCTGCCTTCGCCTCTTCCTCGCGGGCGAGCTTGCGCTGGAGCGCCAGCAGCTTGGAGATGTCGTCATTGCCATTCATCCCGCTCACACCTTTCTCATGTTTGGATGGTCCCATTCTGACACGATCCGGGCGCCATCGCCAGAGCGGCGGCGGACGATCTTCCGCGAGATG
>JAFZOC010000100.1 GCA_017550765.1 Oscillospiraceae bacterium | reverse complement strand
CCGCCGCCGCGGCGGAGCTGCTGGACTGGGCCGAGGAGACGGCGCGCTCCGGCGCGGAGCTCTCCGACGCGCAGCTCTCCCAGGCTCTGGCCCCCTGGCTGGCGGAGGCGGACGACGCCCTCCCGGCGAGCTTCGCCGAGCAGCTGGGCGCCGTCGCCGGCAGCTGCCGCAGCCTTCGGGACGCGCCGGAGGAGGGCGCCCGGGGGCTCCTGTCCGACGCGGGCTGCGAGAGCGCCGGCTACCCCTGGAGCGAGGAGGCTTATGCGCTGGCGGAGCGGCTCACCGCCCTTGCGGGCCCGGCGGACGGGCAGATCGGGAATTGACTTTTCCCGGCGTCACTGGTATAGTTTAAGAGTTAACGCTTCTTTTTTTGGTGGTCATATATGGATAGGAAAGAACAACGGAAGGAGCCTTTCGGGCGCAGGCTGGCGCGCTTTTTCGGGCGCACGCTCCTGGTCCTGCTGGTGACGCTGCTGATCGTGTGCATGACGGCCCTGGGCGCGATCTTCATCCTGTGCAAAGGTCCGTCGGAGACCGCGCGGGACCGCTTCGTCCGCTCCGTGAAGGAGACCAGCGCCATCGGCTTCCTGGCAGAGATCTTCCTGAGCGAAGAAGAGGTCCAGGCGATCATGGCGCCGCCCGCGGAGGAACTGCAGACCCAGACGGACGCCTCTCTGGTGGCGGTCAGCGTCCCCGCCGAGACCGACGGCCCCTACACCGACGCCTGGGGCTATGTGGACGAGGACGGCGACGGCATCATCATCGCGCCCGTCAAGGGCGGCAGCTATGCTGGCTATATGATGATCGTGCTGGATCCTTCCCGGGTGGTCCTGGGCTGCTCGCCGGAGATGCTGGGCTCCCGGGGCTACACGGTCCAGGAGTTCGTGGAGGCCGTGGACGGCGTCGCCGGCATCAACGGCGGCGGTTTCAGCGACCCCGGCGGCATGGGCAACGGCTCCGACCCCGATTCGCTGATCGTCTCCCGGGGCCAGATCTACTGCGACTGGAAGGGCATCGGCCACGGGCTCGTGGGCATCGACAGCGACTATATCCTGCACGTGGGCTTCCGCAGCCCCCAGGACGTGGTGGACTGGGACATCCAGGAGGCCTGCGGCTACGGCCCGGTGCTGGTGATCAACGGGGAGATGGCCCCGGAGGAGACTCTGATCAGTGGGCTGAACCCCCGCACCGCGATCGGGCAGCGCTCCGACGGCGCGATCCTGATGCTGGTCATCGAGGGGCGGCAGCCCTCCCGTCTGGGCGCCACCTATCAGGACGAGGCGGAGGTCATGATGTCCTTCGGCGCGGTGAACGCCTGCAATCTGGACGGCGGCTCCTCCAGTCTCATGTGGTTCGACGGCGAGTACATCAACAACAGCGCTTCCGTCATCGGGATCCGCCCGATCCCCACCAGCTTCGTCGTGCTGAAAGAGGGGAGGGCCGGCAATGACTAAAGCGAAAAAGCCCGCCAAAAAGAGCCGCTTCGGCGTAGGCCTGGTGATCTACGCGTGGATCTTGATGTCGATCGGGGCCGCGGCCCTGTTCCTGCTGCTCAATTTCGTCCGCTGCTATGAACAGCTGCAGCCCAAGCACACGATCGCATCCTATCGCAGCAGTCTGACGGAACAGCTCCCCCAGGCGGCCCTGGACGCCCTGGGCGACCTGGACGCGCGCATCCAGAGCCCGGAGAGCTCTCTCCGCTGGATGCAGGAGCGCATCGGCGCGCCGGTCCTGGTCAAGGACGGCGCCAAGTGCGACCAGCAGCGTCTGGTCTACGGCATCCAGAGCGCCGACGGCATCCCGGTGGGCAGCGTGACCTTCCGCGTCACGGAGACCGGGCCTTTCGAGATCCCGGTCTGGTCGGCGGTGGAGGAGCAGTTCGACTTCTCTGCCTTCTACCAGACGACCCAGGTGGTGCTGCCCCCCGACTGGCCCGCATTCCTGGGCGAGGAACGCCTGGGCCCGGACCAGATCGTTGAGGAGGGCATCCCCTACGCCCTCCTGAGCTCCTGCTATGACCATTACGAAGACCTCCCCTATCTGGTCCGCTATGAGGCCGGGCCCTATGTGGGCGAGCCCGCTCTGCGCGTGCTGGATCCGAGCGGCGCGGCGGTCCCCGCCGAGGAGCGGACCGAGGAGCGCTTCCTGGACAACTGCGATCCGACGGTCCGGGCGCAGGCGGAGGCCTTCATCCCCGAGTTCATCGAGCTCTATGTGCTCTATTCCGCCGACGTGGACCACAACGCCATGGCCTACTACGGGCGTGTGCGGCAGCTCGCCGTGCCCAACAGCCAGCTCATGCAGCGCATCGACCAGGCTGTGGGCAGCTTCGGCTACACCAACACCCGAGCCCTCACGATCGAGTCGATCCAGATCCTCAGCGTGACCGACCTGGGCCAGGGGCGCTATCTGGCGAACGTGGGCTACGACTCCCAGATCACGGGCCTGTATCGGACCGTGACGACCCATGACGACGTGCAGATCGTCCTGCTCGACACCGGGAACGGCCTGCTGGCCGACGCGCTCTACTATTCCTGAACGACCTGCCGAAGGAGGCTCTCCATGAAAAAGATCTGCCTGACGATCGTCCTGTCTCTGCTGCTGTCCCTGCTGTGCGCCTGCGGCGCATCTCCTGCGCAGGCCCCCGCTCCGGCCCCCGCAGAGACGACGCCCGCTCCGACCCCGGAGCCCACGCCCGAGCCCACGCCGGAGCCCACTGCCTGGATCCTCACCAGTGAGACCGCCGAGGAGATCGTCGCCCTGGCGGACATCGGCGCGCTCCGGCGCGTAGACGGGACCCAGAGCCGTGAATACGCGGCCATGCTGGAGCTCTACCGGCTGCGGCCGGACTGCGAAGTCATCTGGGACTACGAGTTCGAGGGCGTCAGCTATCCCAACAGCACCACCGAGCTGAGAGCCACCGGCCTGGAGGGGCTGGAGGACGCGGTGCGCTATCTGCCCGCCCTCACCTATATCGACGTGATCGACACCCCCGCCACGGTAGAGGACCTGGACCGGCTCTATGACATCAACCCCGACGCTTTCTACTACTGGTCCTTCCAGCACGACGGCTTCACCATCCGCACCGACATCCAGGTCTACTCCAGCCTGCGGGACGCCATCCTCCACCGCTTCACCTCGGAGGAGCTCTACCCCATGCTCAAGTACTGCAAGCATCTGAAGGCGCTGGACCTGGGGCACAACGACCTGACCGACCTGACCTGGCTGGGCAAGCTCACAGAGCTGGAGGTGCTGATCCTGGCGGACCAGCCAGACCTGGTGGACGCCAGCCCCCTGGCGAACCTGACGAAGCTCCACTATCTGGAGTTCTTCATGAACCACAAGGTGGAGGACTTCAGTTTCCTCAACAGCCTCACCGAGATGGAGGAGCTGAACCTGTGCCGGGTGGACCACATCGGCGGGATGGAGTTCCTCTCCTGCATGCCCAAGCTCAAGTTCCTTATGGTCAAGTATTCCGACTGCACCCAGGAGACCTTCCGCTACTGGGAAGCCCAGTTCCCCCAGGCGCGCATGGTCTTCTACGACGGCAATATCGAGTCCTGCGACAGCGGCTGGCGAGATACCCAGAAGAACTACCAGATCCGTTACGCCTTTGCCAACTGGCGCCACGTGGTGCATTATGAGCATTTCGACGACGTGGAGTACGACTTCTCCCGCTACCTCTATTGACAAAGAGCCTCTGACATAGACAGCAAGGCCCCCATCGTATCATTACGATGGGGGCCTCTCAAGGTGTCGGCAGGATGTCGACACCTTGAGAGGCAAAAACGGGAACTTCCGAAGAAGTTCCCATTTTTGCATATCGACCGTGAGGGGGGGACTACCATCCCCCCTCACATCCCCCCATGCGGATCTCCACGATCAGAGGATGGGGGTCTTGTCATAGTCTCAGGCCCCCATCGTGTCGCTACGATGGGGGCCTCCATTCGCGATGCGGGCCATGCGGCTGTGCGATCCTGTGCGATCGGCCGTCATTCGGTCTCGCGCCTCAGTCCAGGCGAGGCTTGGGCTTGCCGTGGGGACGGCCTCTGCGGTAGGATCCGCGGCGGCCTTCCCGCTTGGCGCCGTTCTCGCCGGCGGCGCCTTCGGTCTTGGGCGCGCCGTCCGCTTTGGCTGCGCTCTCGGTCTTGGGCGCGCCTTCGTTCTTCTTCTCCTGGCCGGCGGCCTTGGCCTCGACCTTGACGGTCTTCACCTTGTCCCGGCGGCGGTCGAAGGGGCGCTTCTTCCCCTCGCCGGTCTTCTCCCCGTCGGCGCTCTTCTCCACCGCTTCCACCTTCTTGTGGACCGGCTTCTTGCCCTCGGGCTTCTTCTCGCCTTTTCTGACGCCATCGGCCTTTTTGCCGTCCTCGGGCCTCTTGACGGGCTTCTCGACGCTCTCCGCGCCTGCGGCCTCGGTCTTCTCGCCCTTGTTCCGGCCCCGGCCGCGGTTCCCTCTGCGGCGGCGCTCGCCCTTCTTCCCCTCCTCCGGAGAGGTCTCCTCGCCCTGCTCTGCGCTGGGCCCCGAGATCAGCAGCTCCGGCAGGGTCCACTTGTCTTCCGGCTCCTCCGGCTCTTCGGGCTCGGGCGGGACATAGACCAGCACGTGGGGCGGCTCCTCGCCGTCCTTGGGCCGACCGCCGGGAACGGCGGCCAGCTCGTTGGCCTTGTAGAGATGGAGGGTATCGTCCTTGTCGCCGTCCAGCTTGACCTTCACGGTCTGGCGCAGCAGGTCCACGTGGACCGCGGTGCCGTAGCCGTCGATGGTCTCCACGAAGGCGCCCTGTTTGGGCACATGGCGGACCAGATCCTCATAGGCCTCCTGCTCATAGCGCAGGCAGCACATCAGGCGCCCGCAGCTGCCCGAGATCTTGGTGGGGTTCAGGGACAGGGCCTGGACCTTTGCCATCTTGGTGGAGACCGGCTGGAACTCCTCCAGGAACTGGTTGCAGCAGTAGGGGCGACCGCAGATGCCGATGCCGCCGATCATCTTGGCCTCGTCCCGGACGCCGATCTGCCGCAGCTCGATGCGGTTGCGGAAGATCCCGGCCAGGTCCTTCACCAGTTCGCGGAAGTCCACCCGCCCGTCGGCGGTGAAGAAGAACATGGTCTTGTTCCCCTCGAAATTGCACTCCACGTCCACCAGCTTCATCTCCAGCCCGTGCTCGGCGATCTTTTTCTGGCAGATCTGGAAGGCCTCTTTCTCCCGCTTTTTGTTCAGTTCTGCGATGCGCAGATCGTCCGCGGTGGCGATGCGGGCCACCTGACGGAGGGGCTGCACCACGGAGGTCTCCTCGACCCAGTGGTTGCCCTGGCTGCAATCGGCGATCTCCAGACCCTTGGCGGTCTCGACGATCACCCGGTCGCCGGCCTTGATGTCCAGGCCGGCCGGGGCGAAGGAATAGCTCTTGCCCCGATCCTTGAAACGGATACTGACTACTTCGATCAATGTGTGCTCCTCTATTTTTCTTCCCAGGCGATGGCGTCCACCGCCAGCAGTCCCATGATGAGTTTGATGCCCGTGTTCACCCGCGACCAGTCCCGACAGCGCTCCAGCAGCGCCCGCAGCGCCATCCAGTCCCGCGGGGAGAGCCCGTCCAGCCCCCTGCGGCCCAAGATCCGCTCCGCGGTCTGGGCGGAGGCGGCCTCCAGAAAGGCGTCCAGCTCGGCGCGGTCCATGTCGTCCTGGCCGCTGCACCAGGCGAAGAGCTCCGCCCGGTCTTTCGCAGCCACCAGCCGGAGGAACTCCTCTGCCTGACGGACCTGTTCGGGGTCGCTCTCCGCTTCTCCCGTCAGGTCGCTGTTCACCGCGCAGCGGGAGCGGACGGTGTCCAGGAGGCAGGCGGGATTGGTGACGCAGAGCAGGAAGTACACCCCCGCGGGGGGCTCCTCCAGGAGCTTCAGCGCCGCGTTCTGGGCAGCGCCGTTCATGCTGTCCGCGTCCTCCAGGATGTAGACCTTCCGCGCGCTCTCATTGGGCAGCACCACGGCATCCAGCGCCAGCGCGCGGATCTGGTCTACCAGCAGCTCTTTCTTCTGCTTGCCCTTGCTGTCTGTCAGTCGGGAGATCCGGATGACATCGGGATGGATCCCGGCCATGGCCTTCCGGCAGGCCCGGCACTGTCCGCAGGGCAGCGGTCCCGCCGACAGGCATACCGCCGCCGCCGCCAGCTCCCCTGCCCGGTGCAGGCTCTCTTCCATGGTCGGGGCGACGACGATCGTGGCGTGGGAGAGCCGCCCGATATCCGGTATCTGGTATCCTGCCATCGGCTCCACCTCCCCTCCCGCGATCGCACTGCGCACAGGTCGCGTTCTCGTTATTTTACAATTTTTCTGGCGCCCCGTCAATGAGAAAAAGCAGGTTTTTCCCGACGCTTTCAAAAAAGCGCCCTCGCTCTTGCGCTCGGGGCGGATCCTTGGTATGATAGCGCCATCGAAACGAACGCGGGGCGCCGCGATCTGCGGCGCGTCCCGATCCCCGGCTCCGGCGGTCTTCGGCCGGCGCCTATACCGTCCGTATTGGAGGAACCATGAAGAAAAAGATCCTACTGGTCCTGGCCGCGCTGGCCATGGCCTTCGTCTTTCTGGCGCTGCCCCGGCTGCCGCGGCAGGACGCGCCCGCTAAAAGCGGGCCCCCGGCCGAAGCGGCAGGAGCGCCTGTCGTCAGCCCCTCTCCCGCGCAGACCGGCCTCGCCGATCCCGGTCTGCCCCAGCCGCCTGCGGCGGACTACACGGGGCTGCTGCAGATCGACGAGCTGATGGTGAAGAACAAAGCTTCCCTGCCTGACGCCCAGGAGGCGTTCAGCGACTGGGTGGAGCTGTCGAACGCTTCTGCCGAGCCGGTGCCGCTGGAGGGCTGGGCCCTGTCCGACCGGGAAGACGAGCGGCGCTGGCGCTTCTCCGAGGGGACGCTGGAGGCCGGGGAGCGCCTGGTGCTGTCCTTCGACGGCGTGAGCGGCCCTGCGTTCTCCCTCTCCGAAGGCGAGACGCTCTACCTCTTCTCCCCCGACGGGCAGGTACAGGACCTGGTCTTCTGCTCCTCGGATCGGCCCGACCGCTCTCTCTGCCGCCAGGAGGACGGCAGTTTCCGGGAGACGGCCTGGATCAGCCCGGGCTGGCCCAACGGCCCCGCGGGCTTCGCCGCCTGGTGCGACAGCCGCGTCCCCGCCGCTCTCGCGATCTGGGAAGTCGCGGTATACAACAAGGACTACATCCCGGCGGGCATGAAGGAGCCCTGCGACTGGGTGGAACTGCGCAACTGCTCCGACGCGCCTCTGCAGCTTTCCGGCTACACGCTCTCCGACAAAGCGGATGAGCCCGGCTGGAGCCTCCCCGAGCGGGAACTGGCCCCCGGAGAGATCCTTCTCGTCTGCTGCCACAACGACGAGAAAGACGGCTCCATCGGCCGCGCCCTGAACGCCGGCTTCTCTCTGGACGCCACGGAAGAGCGGCTGTATCTCCGGGACGCCTCCGGGGCGCTGGTGGACTGGCTCTCGCTGCATGAGATCCCCGTGGGCGGCAGCTTCGGCCGCATGGAGGGCCAGGCCGGTACCTTCTATTTCGCCGAGCCCAGCCCCGACACCCCCAACGGCGAGGGCGCCCGGCGCGTAGCCGCCATGCCCGTCGCCCTGGCCCCGGACGGGGTCTTCGACGACGTGGGCGCGGTCCATGTGGAGCTCAGCGGCGACGGCGAGATCCACTACACCCTGGACGGCACCGTGCCCACCGCGGCGTCCCCGGTCTATACCGAGCCCTTCGCCGTAGGCCAGACCACGCTGGTCCGGGCCATCTCTCTGGAGGAGGACGCCCTGCCCAGCCGCACACTGACGCTGAGCTACATCATCAACGAGCACCACACGCTGCCGGTATTGAGCATGGCGGTGGACGATCTGGGCCGCTTCCAGACCATGTACCAGAACGGCTACAAGGTCTGGCGGGTCCCCGGACACATCGCCCTCTACGACGGGGAGCACAGCTTCAGCCGGGACTGCGACGTGACGCTGAAAGGCTGGACCAGTCTGGAGCTGCCCAAGAAGAGCTTCGGCGTGGAGTTCAAGGGTTGCTACGGCGGCGATCTCATCGGCGACGTCTTCGGCACCGGCGAGGACCGCTACGCCAACTTGGCGATCCGCGGCGGCCAGGACTTCAGCTTCTCCCTCTTCCGCAACGAGCTGATGCAGGATCTCTGTCTGGAGGCATCCGAGAGCTGTCTCACGCAGCAGAGCAAGTTCTGCATCCTCTACGTGGACGGCAAGTACTATGGGATCTACGCCCTCAAGGAGGAGCTGGACCGCCAGTTCTACGCCTCCCACGCCGGCGTCAGCAAAGACAGCGTCCAGTCGGAGACACTGCCCGTGGACATGCTCTCCGACTTTCAGACCAGGGTGGTGGACCGCTCCTGGCGCGAGGACTTCTCCAACGAGCAGGTCTATCAGGAGATCTGCGCGGAGCTTGACATAGACAGCCTCATCGACTGGTTCCTGCTGGAGAACTTCACCGCCAATCCCGATATCCAGGGCAATGTCCGGATCTACCGCTCGCCGGAGAACGGCAACAAGTGGAGCTTCTGCTTCTTCGATCTGGACTGGGCCTTCTACTATCCCGACAACAACTGCGGCAGCATCATCGAGGACAAGGGCAACGCCGGGGCCCAGATGCCGCCGCTGATGCGGGCCCTGATCCGCAACAGCGAGTTCCGGGACAAGACCCTGCGCCGCTTCGCGGAGCTCAACCGGACCGTCCTCTCCAACGAGCACGTCCTGGAGAAGATCGACTATTACCAGGCGCTCCTGGAGCCGGAAGTCGCCCGGGACCGGCAGCGCTGGGGCATCGAAGTGGATCTGTGGTACACGCGGGTGGACGAGCTGCGCAGCTTCGTCATCGACAACGACTGGGAGATCTACTGCATCGACCAGCTCTGCCACTATCTGAACGTGAGCGCCGCCGAGCGGGCGGAGATCTTCGGCCGCTGAGCCGCGCTCCCGGCCGAAGACGCCCCGACTGTCCTCGGATACGGCCCTGCATTTTCCCGGCCGGGATCGCGCCATGCGCCGTGGCCTTGCGAGCGGCCCGGGCTCCCCGCGGGCCTCCCGGGCAAAAAGAAAAAGCACCCGATCGGGTGCTTTTTCTTTGCCGATGAGGCCCGCGGGCCGGGCGGTCCCAAGGGGCGTCAGACCTTCACTCGTCCTCGTCCCCGTCCCCGCCTTCTTCCTCCTCGTCCTCGTCGCCCAGGTCGAACTCCAGCTCCTCGCCGCAGTTGGGGCAGCGGATGGAGCCTTTCTCCAGGGTCTCCTCGTCGAAGGTGATCTCCTCGCCGCAGGAGGGGCAGGTGGCGTCGTAGAGCACGCCGTCGATTTCCGCCTCTTCCTCGTCCTCGTCGTTCTCCATGAGTTCGGGGTCTTCTTCCTCTTCGTCGTTCTCGCCGCTGCCAAGATGGAAGATGTTGTCGGGGTCGTCATCTAAGTCTTCGTCATCGTCGTCCCAGCTGTGGTCCGGCAGGTCCAGCGCGTCGGTGATCTCCTCCAGATAGCTCAGTTCCTCGCAGACCTCATCCAGGGCGTCGGCCATGTCCAGGCTCCCGGACTGGAGGTCCTCGATCTCATGGGCCATGTCGGACAGGAGCTCCGTCAAGGCGCTCCAAAGCTTGCCGTCACGGGACTCCGGCTCCACGCCGAGACCCTCGACCAGGCCTTTCAGATACGCGGCTCTCTCAACGATCGTCATGATGGTGACCTCCTTCAGATGATGTCTTTGATGGGGACGGATATGAAAAGGGGGGACATCCGCAGACCTCCCCCTTTTTCTCTCTGGAACTGTGTCAGGCTCTGGACAGATACTCACCGGTGCGGGTGTCGATCCGGATGCGCTCGCCGCGCTCGATGAACAGCGGCACCTTGATCTCGGCGCCGGTCTCCACGGTGGCGGGCTTGGTGGCGTTGGTGGCGGTGTTGCCGGCGAAGCCCGGGTCGGTCTCCGTGACTTCCAGCTCCACAAAGAAAGGCGGCTCCACGTTGAAGACCTTGCCCTTGTAGGAATAGATGGTGCACTCCATGTTCTCCTTGACGAACTTGAAGTTGTCGCCCAGGACGGAGCCGTCCACGGGGACCTGCTCATAGCTCTCGGGGTCCATGAAGTAGTAGAGGCCGTCGTCAGCGTAGAGGAACTCCATGGTGACGCGGTCCACGGTGGCGTTCTCGAACTTGGCGGTGGGGTTGAAGGAAGTCTCGGTGACGGCGCCGGTGATGACGTTCTTCATCTTGGTGCGCACGAAGGCCGCGCCCTTGCCGGGCTTGACATGCTGGAACTCCACGACCTGCATGACCTGGCCGTCCATCTCAAAGGTAACGCCGTTTCTGAATTCGCCTGCAGTGATCATATATGGGTCCTCCCGTAGTTAGTTTCTGTATGCGTACGATATCAGCTGTATCATTTTACAGTATCTCATGCGGTTTTGCAAGTATTTTCTTTGCGGCGCGGCCTCTTGGAAGGTCCCCGGTACGCGCGCGGGGACTGAGCGTCTGCCAGACCTCTTCCCGCGTCTCTCGCGTCCTCCCGCGCAGGTCGAGGTCTGGACGCCGAGGGCGGAGGGCTCAGCCGTTGTTCAGCACGATCAGCTCCATCTTGGGGGCCTTGGTGATGACTTCGGCGCCCTCGGGGCGGATGATCATCACGTCCTCGATGCGCACGCCGAACTTGCCGGGGATGTAGATGCCGGGCTCGGCGGAGCAGAGGTCGTTGACCTCCATGGGCGCCTCGCCTCTCGGGCCGGCCATGGGCGGCTCGTGGATGTCCAGACCCAGGCTGTGGCCGAAGCCGTGGCCGAAGTATTCGCCGTAGCCGGCCCTCTCGATGACGTCCCGGGCGGCCTGGTCGATGACCTTGCCGGGGATGCCGGAGCGGGCGGCGGCGATGCCGGCCAACTGGGCCTCCAGGACGATGCCGTAGATCTTGCGCATCTCCTCGGTGGCGTGGCCCACGGCCACGGTGCGGGTCATGTCGGAGCAGTAGCCGTTGCAGAGGCTGCCGAAGTCCATGGTGACGAAGTCACCGTCCCGGATGATCTCGTCCCCGGGGACGCCGTGAGGCATGGAGGTCTTGGCGCCGGTGACCACGATCGGGTCGAAGGAGTTGCCCTCGCTGCCGTTTTTCAGCATGTGATAGACCAGCTCCGCCATGACCTCTTTCTCGGTCATGCCGGGCTTGATGATGCGCAGCACTTCCTCCAGGGCCTTCTCGCTGATGCGCTGGGCCCGGATCATGCTGTCGATCTCCTCCTGGCTCTTGCTGGCGCGCAGAGACATCATCAGGCTGCCCGCGGGCAGGAGCGGCCGGCCCACGATCTTCTCGAACGCGGCCCAGCGGGCATGGTTGAGCTGCTCGTCCTGGGCGGCCAGGCGCTCTGCCTTCCCCTCGGCCAGGGCGGCCAGGAGCAGGTCCTTCTGGCTGTGCTGCCGGCCGAACATCTGGACGGCGCAGCAGTCGCCGGCGATCTTCTCGGCAGCCTCGATGTAGCGGCTGTCGGTGAGCAGCCAGGCCTTCTCCCGGGCGACCAGCACGAGGCCGTCGGTGAATGCGAAGCCGGTGGCGTAGCGCTGATCCTTCTCATTGGTGATGAGGATGGCGTCCAGATCCTTCTGGACAAGGGCTTGCTGGATACGGGCGATGTTGTTCATATTCCTGTCTCCTCCGATGTTGGCCGCGGGAACGACACGATGAAGACCGAGCCCTGCGGCTTATTTTGCCCGACGGAGATGCTGCCCCCATGGGCCAGCACCGCGTCGTGGACGATACTGAGTCCCAGACCGCTGCCCCCGGCCTCCCGGGAGCGGGCCTTGTCCACCCGGTCGAACCGGGAGAAGATATTGAGCCGGTCTTCCTCCGGGATGCCGATGCCGGTATCCGTGACCGTGAGGCGGACGCTCTGCTCGTCCCCGCGCAGCTCGATGTCCACGCTGCCGGCGGGGACGTTGTACTTGATGGCGTTCTCCACCAGGTTGAAGACGATGTGGAACACGTCGTCTCCGTTGGCCATGATGCCGCAGCCGTCTTCCAGCCGGCTGTGGAGCGCCACCTGCTTCTCCTGTGCCAGCGGGCGCAGCGGCGCCAGCGCGTCCAGGATCACCTGCTTGACGTCCACCGGCTCCGGCACGATCGACACGTCGTCGTCCAGGCGGCTCAGGTCCAGCAGCTTCTCCGTGGTGCGCTGGAGGCGTTTGGCTTCGCTGTCGATGTCGCTGACGAACTCCCGGACCGTGGTCATGTCCATGCTCTCGTTCTGCACGATGCTGTCGGCCAGCAGGCGGATGGAGGCCAGGGGGGTCTTCAGTTCGTGGCTGGCGTCGGAGACGAAGCGGCGGCGCTGCTGTTCTGTGGTCTGCAGGCGCTCGGTGAGCTGGTTGAACTCCTCTCCCAGCACGGCGATCTCGTCCCGGCCGCGGACCGTGTGGCGATAGCTGTAGTCGCCGTCGGCCACCACGCGCATGGAGCGCATCAGCGCCCGCAGCCGCTGCAGCAGCAGGAAGACGAAGAGGAAGGCCAACACCAGCGCCAGGGCGCCGATGGCCAGGGAGGCCACCCGGATCTGTTTCTGGACGCCCAGGATGATCTCCGCCCGCTCGGGATCATGCTCCGCCAGGTAGAGCGCCCCGGTGAGGTCCCCCTTGGCGCTCAGGGGAATCGCCAGACTGCTGTTGAACGCCTCCTCCGAGAAGGAGGAGCGGAACACGGTCTTCCCCTCCAGGCAGGTGAACACGTCCTCCAGGTCCGTCCTGCCGCCGGTCTCGCCGCCGTTGTCATAGAGCACCAGGCCCTCCAGGTCTGTGACCACCACCCGGGAATAGCCGCTGATGTCCAGATAGCGCAGGACCTCGGCGATGTTCTCCCCATCGCGGCGCTCCAGACTGGACAGCGACGCCGCCACGGTGGCCGCCTGGCCGGTCATGGAGCTGCGCTTCTCCTCGAAGATGGCGTCCCGGGAGGAGATCAGGGGGTAGGTGTTCAGCAGCAGCAGCAGGACCAGCAGCAGCGCCACGATGAAGGAGATGAATTGTGTGCGGATACTGTGCATGGCAAAAACTCCGTATCGTGAAATGAAGACGGCTCCGCCCCATGGAGAGATGGAGCCCGCTCGGCGTATGGAGCGGTCTCGGTCTCGGCTCCGCGGGAAGGATCTCGATCCGACCCGGGGGCGCAGGACACCTCGACCGGCCGAAGGCCTTTCATCCCTTCATCCCATCATTTCTTCATCCCATCATTTCTCGCTGAAGTAATACCCCACGCCCCACTTGGTGGCGATGTAGTCGGGATGGGCCGGATCCAGCTCCAGTTTCTCCCGGAGCCGCCGGATGTGCACGTCCACCGTGCGGGTGTCCCCCTGGTACTCATAGCCCCAGACCAGGTCCAGCAGGGCCTCCCGGCTGTAGACCTTCCCGGGGTTCTTCATCAGGAAGAGCACCAGGTCGAACTCCTTCATGGTCAGCTCCACCGGGACCCCGTTCTTGCAGGCGGTGCGGCGCTCCTCATCCACGCTGATATGGCCCCGCTGCAGCACGGTCCCGTAGTTCTGCCCGCCTGCCCCCGTGAGCGAGGAGCGGCGCAGCAGCGCCCGGACCCGGGCCTTCAGCACCATGATGTCGAAGGGCTTGGTCACATAGTCGTCCGCCCCGGACTCGAAGCCCATGAGCATGTCGGCCTTCTCGCTGCGGGCCGTGAGCATGATGATGGGCACCGAGGAGAAGCCCCGGATCTCCTGGCAGGCCTGGAGCCCGTCCTTTTTGGGCATCATCAGGTCCAGGATGATCAGGTCATAGTTGCCCGTGCGGGCCATGGACACCGCCATCTCGCCGTCGTAGCCCGCGTCCACGGTGTAGCCCTCGTTCTCCAGATTGAATTTGATGCCCTTGACCAAGAGCTTTTCGTCGTCGACTACCAGTATCTTCATCGTGAGCTCCTCACCCTTTGGGAATTTTAAGTTGCAATTCGACAGCTTCCTCTTTATAATAAGTGCGTTACACGAGCGCATCGCATGTCCTTGAGAAGGTCAGGGGAACGGGCCTTCCGTCCCCGCTTCGGGCTTTGTTCGCGATCGACCTGATGGTCTATCATACCACATCCTCAAGCAAAACGGGAGAACAAAATGAAAAAAACAAGAATTTTTCCGCTGATCCTGGCTCTCTGCCTCTTCTTCGCCCTGACTGCGCCCGTCGCGCAGGCCCTGGACGCCCCGGAACTGGACGCCCAGGCCGTGATCCTGGTGGATCTGGACAGCGGCCTCATCCTCTACGAGAAGAACATGCTGCAGGAGCGCTCCCCTGCCAGTCTCACCAAGGTGATGACCCTCCTGCTGGCGCTGGAGGCCGTGGACCGGGGCGAGGCGAGCCTGGACGATGTGGTCACCGCCGGCGTGGACTGCCAGCAGGGCATGGGCGACGACAGCAGCAGCGTATACATCGTAGCCGGCGAGCAGATGACCCTGCGGGACCTGCTGTACTGCGCGGCGGTCTCCTCCGGCAACGACGCCTGCAATGTGATCGCCTCCTATCTGGGCAACGGGATCTCGAACTTCGTGGACCGGATGAACGACAAGGCCGCCGCCCTGGGCTGCACCGCCTCCCGCTTCGTGGACCCCAACGGCCTGTCCAACGACGACCTCAGCTCCGCCTACGACCTGTATCTGATCACCCGGGAAGCCATGCGCTATCCCCTGTTCATGGAGATCTGCGATACGATCTCCTACACCGTGCCCGCCACGAACCTCAATGCCGCCCGGGAGCTGAAGAACTCCAACGCTCTGCTCACCCCCGACGGCATCTACGGCGCCGGCTACGTCTATGAATACGCCTCCGGCATCAAGACCGGCTACACCCGCGCCGCGGGCTACTGCCTGATCTCCACCGCGGAGAAGGACGGCGTCCATCTGCTGGGGATCGTAATGGGCTGCCCCGGCCCCTACATCGCCGACACCGACACCCGCTATAATTTCGTGGACACCGCCAAGCTCTTTGACTGGGCCTTCGAGAACTTCTCCTACCGCAGCGTCGTCACCACCGAGGACCAGCTGGCCAGCGCCTACATCGCCATCGCCCAGAGCGGCGGCGATACCGGTCTGCACCAGCAGTTCGAGCTCAGCCTCAGCCGGGAAGAGGGCAAGCGCTATTTCGACGCCGTGCCCCTGTACCCCCAGCGCAGCCTCAGCGTGCTGATGCCCGGCGATGTGACGCCCGGCACCGAGGATCTGCGCATCGCTCTCACGGACAAGGCGGTGGCCGCGCCGATCACCGCGGGCACCGTCCTGGGCGAGGCCACGGTCTATCTCAACGGCACGCCCCTGGGCTCCGTGCGCCTGGTGGCCGGCAAGAACATCGACCTGCCCCGGGGCGAGTACCTGCGCATGCGGCTGAGCGCCTTCTTCTCCAACCGCTGGGTCGTGATCATCCTGGTGGTGATCCTGGTGCTGCTGCTGGCCTATCTGGTGCTGGTGATCCGCTATCGCCGGCTGCGCCGCAAGCATCTCAGGCAGCGGAAGCTGGCTGAGCAGCGCCGTCGGGAACTGGCCCGCCAGCGGGAAGAGGCCGCCGCCCGGGAGGGCGAGGCCAAGCCCTTCGACGAGGACCTGTTCTGATCTGCCCATGGAAACGATCGAGACGAAAAAAGAACGGGCCGTGCTGGCCGGCCTCTCCGCCGCCAGCATGGACGAACATGAGCGCTCCACGGAGATCTCCATGGACGAGCTGGCCGCCCTGGTGGAGACCGCCGGGGGCGAAGTCGTCGCCCGGATGATCCAATTCCGGCCCACGCCCGAGCCCCGGAGCTTCCTGGGCGAGGGCAAGGTCCAGGAGCTCAAACAGCTGATCGCCGCCAACGACTGCGATCTGGCCGTCTTCGACAACGAGCTCTCCCCCTCCCAGATGCGGGTGCTCTCGGAGGAACTGGGCGTGAAGGTCCTGGACCGCTCGGGCCTGATCCTGGACATCTTCGCCCAGCGGGCCCAGACCCGCGAGGGCCAGCTCCAGGTGGAGCTGGCGCAGTACAAGTATCTGCTGCCCCGGCTGACCGGCATGTGGACCCACCTGGTGCGGCAGACCGCCTCCGGCGGCTCCTCGCCCATCGGCACCCGCGGCCCCGGCGAGACCCAGCTGGAGACCGACCGCCGGCACATCCGGCGGAAGATCCAGAAGCTGGAGGAGGAGCTGGCCGCGGTGCGGAAGGT
>JAFZOC010000009.1 GCA_017550765.1 Oscillospiraceae bacterium | reverse complement strand
TCCACGCAGAGGGCGACCACATAGGCGTCGGGCGGGATCGTCCGGAGGATATCTCCCGCCTCTTTCTCCAGAGCGGCGTCGATCTCCGCCTGGGAGGGACGCTCGGGCAGGCGCTGCTCATTGGGTTCGACCAGCTCCAGCCGGCAGTAAGCGCCGAGCCGCTTGCGGTATTCCTCGAAAGCGTCCAGGAAGAAGCGCTCCCGTATCTTTCCCACGCAGATCATCTTCACACTGAGCACGCGATCCCCTCCACTTCTACTGTGAGGCAGCCGGAGACCGGCGCGCAGAACAGCTCCGCCCCGGTGCCCCGGAGCGCGCGCTCCGTCTCAGCCATAGCCAGCTCCGGCCTGTTGTTCTCCTGGCTCAGATGGGCCAGGACGATCCGCCGGGTCCCGCTCTCCGCCAGCTCTCTGGCAAAGGCGGCGCAGGCGGCGTTGGAAAGATGTCCCCGTTCGGATAGGATCCGCTTTTTCAGATAGAAGGGATAGGGGCCGTCCCGCAGCAGCTGCTCGTCATGGTTGGACTCCAGCAGCACCGTGTCCGCCCCGCGCAGAGCGTCGCGCATCTCGTCGGTCACGACGCCGGTATCGGTGGCATGGCCGTAAACGGCCGAGCCCTCGATCCGATAACCCACGCTCTCGTCCGTGTCATGGGAAGTATGGAAGGCCAAGATCTGCAGGCCGCCCAAGAGGAAAGGCGCGCCTGTGGGCACGATCCGGATATGTTCTTCCAATACCGGGAAAGCGCCCCGGAGCCTGTTCGCCACCGTGTGCGGCGCATAGACCGGGGTGCCCCAGCACTTGACGATGGGAACAAGGCCATAAATATGATCGGAGTGCTCATGGGTGATGAGCACTCCGCCGATATCTGCCATGTGATAGCCCAGAGCCGTCAGGGCCGCCTCAGTTCGTCGCTTGGAGATCCCGGCGTCGATCATGATCTTTGTGTCGTTGTCGACCAGCAGCAGGCAGTTGCCGCCTGAGCCGCTGGAGAAGACATGGATGCGCATCATACGATGCTGATGATCTTTTCGCAGTTCTCCGTGGCCTCAGGGATCTCCACCAGGGAGATGTCCGCGCCCAGACGCTGCAGCTTGCCCACGAAGTCCTCGTAGCCGCGCTCGATATAGTGGACGTCCTCCACCAGCGTGGTCCCGGCGGCGCAGAGCCCCGCGATCACCATCGCGGCGCCGGCGCGCAGATCGCAGGCCATGACCTGGGCCCCGGTGAGGCGCCTGCCGCCTTCGATGATGGCGATGCGGCCGTCCACCTGGATCTCAGCGCCCATCTTGCGCAGTTCGTTCACGTACTTGAAGCGGTTGTCATAGATGCCCTCGATGATCACCGAGGTCCCGTTGGCCAGGCACAGGAGCGTGCCCATCTGGGGCTGCATATCCGTGGGGAAGCCGGGATAGGGCATGGTCTTGATGTTCACCCTGCGGATGTGGCTGATCCCCTTGACCAGGACCGAGTCTTCGAACTCCTGGACGATGGTGCCGGTCTCACGCAGCTTCGCGCTGATGCACTCCAGGTGCTTGGGGATCACGTTCTTCACCAGCACTTCCCCGCCGGTGGCCGCGGCGGCGACCATGTAAGTGCCCGCCTCGATCTGGTCGGGGATGATGGTGTAGGTGCCGCCGTGG
>JAFZOC010000099.1 GCA_017550765.1 Oscillospiraceae bacterium | reverse complement strand
GGACGACGAGGTCACCAGGTACTTCCCCGAGATCCCCTATCCCGGGGTGACCGTCCGGCATCTGCTGTCCCACACCGGCGGCGTGCCCGATTACTTCGACGACGCCGACTGGTTCATCAAGATCTGGAAGGAAGAGAAGCGGGTCCCCGGCAACGACGAGATCCTGCGCTTCCTCTGCGAGACCAAGGCGGAGCCCTACGGCGCGCCCGGAGAAAAGTTTGAATACTCCAACACCGGCTACAACCTGCTGGCCCTGCTGGTGGAGCGGCGCTCCGGCGTCCCCTTCGAGGACTTCCTGCAAAAGAACATCTTCGAGCCCGCGGGAATGACAAACACCCGCTGCTGCCACATCCGTCGGGACGGCGTTCCCTTTGAAAAGTACGCCCGGGCGACGGTGATGGAAAACGGAAAGCCCGTCGCCGATATCGACTCCGAGGAAGACGGGGACGTGGTCGCCTTCGACGGTCTGAACGGCGACGACTACGTCTACACCAACCTCTTTGACATGTTGAAGTGGGACCGGGCCCTGCGGGAGGAGAAGGTGCTCACCCTCGAGGAGCAAAGGCTCATGTACACCGCCGCAAAACTGAACAACGGCAAGATCGCGGGCTTTGATGAGGACAGCGGCTACGGCTTCGGCTGGTGCGTCGAACATGACGAAAAGCTCGGGCTCGTCGTCAGCCATTCCGGCGGTATGCCCGGCGTCGCCACCTGGTTCGGGCGCTGGATCGACGCGGACCGGGTCCTGATCATCCTGGACAGCCGCGATCCCATGGATTACAGAGCCTTCGAGGGCTATTGGGACGGCCTGCAGGCCGTGGCCGCGGACAAGGAACCCGAGCCCGTCCGCACCATCGAGGAGATTGCCGTGCAGAACCCCGACAAGTCCAACTGGGAGAGCTGGTGCGGCAAGTACGAGCACCCCGAGGACGCTGATTACCTCATCGACGAGGTTTGGATGCAGGGCGGCGAGCTCTGGGCGAGGGCCATCGACGACGACGGCGACGAGCTGACCTATCAGCTGTATCCCATCGGCGAAAACGAATTCGGCCGGAAGCTCGGCATGGTCAAAATCGCCTTCAGCGAAGACGGCGTGACCGTCAACGGCGGACAGCCCTGCAGGAAGCTGTAAAACCGTAGGGGCCGGCCTCCGGACGGCCCGCACGAATCAGAGATCGCCGCGTTCGGGGCGGCGGGGACGCCGCCCCCTACGATCAAGAGGAAGGAGATACTTATGGATAAACAACAACTGATGGAAAGCCTGGCCCGGGCGGCCCACGAAAAGGGCGGATTCACGGGCGTATGGCTCTACGCCGAAAAAGGTGAGATCATATCGAAAGGCGCGATCGGCATGACCGGTCAGACGGGGAATGAACCCGTCCGGGAGGATATGGTATTTGACCTTGCTTCGGTCAGCAAACAGTTCACTGCGACGGCGATCATGCTTCTCAGGAGAAAAGGACTGCTCAGCCTTGAGGACGAGATCACGAAATTCTTCCCCGAACTTCCCTATAAGGGCGTCACGGTACGCCATCTGCTCGATCACACCGGCGGCCTGCCCGACTATATGGACTGGGTCGAAGAGACCGCGATCCGGGAAAACACGATCCCGGGCAACGATATTATGATCCGCTTCCTTTGCGAATGCGGAAAAGGGGCGGAGTTCGCTCCCGGCGAAAAGTTTGAATACTCCAACACCGGTTACTGCGTACTGGCCGAGATCGTGGAAAAGGTGTCGGGCGTGCGGTTTGAAGATTTCCTTCGGGACAACATCTTTGGACCCGCCGGTATGCATGCTACCCGCGTCTACCACCGCAGGAAGGACAAACTGACCATCCCGAACCTTGCATACGGGCTCGTGCCGACGGATAACGGCTACATTCTTCCTGACGACGCTGCGGATGACGATCACTGTGTGGTCCCGCTTGACGGCGCGAACGGCGACGGACTTGTGCATTCCACCGTCTTTGATCTGCTTGCCTGGGACAGAGCGCTCAGGGAAGAAAAAGTGCTCAGCCGTGAAGAGCAAATGCTCATGTACACCCCGGGTCGGCTCAACAACGGGGAGGTCTCAGGCGCGGAAGACGGAGAAGACGGTTACGGCTTCGGCTGGGGGATCATCAACGATCAAGATCTTGGCCTTGTTGTCGTACACGGCGGAAGCTGGCCCGGCTATTACACCATGTACGAGCGGTTTGTTGACGCTGACAGGGTCCTGATCCATATCTGCTGCCGCAGGTGGGAGGACGTCAGAGCCTACCTGAGCTTTGAGCGGGGGCTGGACGCCGTCGCAAGGGATAAGAAGCCCGAGCCCATTACTTGCATCGAGGAGATCATGATAAAGGATCCTGACAAGTCGAAGTGGGAGAGCTTCTGCGGCAGGTACGAGCAGCCCGAGGACGCCGACTTCCTCGTCGACGAGGTCTGGATGCAGGACGGGGAGCTCTACGCCAGGGCGATCGACGAGGACGGAGACGAGCTGCGCTTCCGCCTCTACCCCATCGGGGAGAACGAGTTCGGCCGCAAGGGCGGCATGCTCAAGCTGAAATTCGGCGAGGGCTGTGTCAGCTACGACGATCTTACCTGCAAGAAATTACAAGGAGAATGAAGCGCGTGGATAAGAAAACAAGCATAGACGCCCTGGCCCGCGCGGCCTTTGAGAAGGGCTCGTTCAACGGCGCCTGGCTCTACGCCGAGAACGGCGAGATCGTAAGCAAGGGCGCGCTCGGCTGGGTGGACGCGGAAAACACGCTGCCCATGCGCGAGGACAGCATTTTTGAAATGGCTTCCGTCAGCAAAATGTTCACGGCGACGGCAGTCATGCTCCTGGTGCGGGAGGGCAAGCTGGGCCTTGATGCAGAATACACCGAGTATTTTCCGGAGTACCCCTACAAGGGCGTTACGCTCCGGCATCTACTGACCCACACCAGCGGCATGCCCGATCTTAACGTGGAGGATCTGGTCGGCCCCGTTCTTGACGGGGAAAAGCGGATCCCGGAAAACCGCGAGATCGTCCGCCTGCTCCGGGAAGCCGGAGAGGCGCCCGCCTGCGCTCCGGGCGAGAGCTTTTCGTATTCCGACGTCAACTACATGCTGCTCGCAAACGCCGTGGAAAAGGTCTCCGGCATGAAGTTCGAGGACTTCATGAAGAAGAGGGTCTTCGAGCCCGCGGGCATGAAGGACAGCGGCATTTACCACACCCGCCGGGACGGGAGACCCTCCGACCGCTTTACCCGCAACATGGTGCTGGAGGACGACGGCAGCTACGTCCCCTCGGACGTCTCTACGCTGACCGCGAGATACGTGGTCGGCTCCGACGGGATGAACGGCTGCGACTATCTGTACACCACCATCTTCGATATGCTCGCCTGGGACCGGGCGCTCCGCGAGGAGAAGGTGCTGACCCGGGAAGAGCAGAACGCGATGTACGCCCCGATGCCGCTTCTGAACGGCGAGATCGCCGGCGCAGATGAGGATGGCGGCGGCTACGGCTTCGGCTGGGGCTTTATCACCGAGCCCGGAATGGGCCTTGTTGTCAGCCACTCGGGCGGGATGCCGGGGCTCGGCACCTGGTTCGAGCGTTTTGTCGATCGGGACAGGGTGATCATCGTGATGAACTGCCGCGATCATGCGGACGTCAGAGCGTTCCTGAGCTTTGAGCGGGGGCTGGAAGCGATCGCAAGGGACAGGGAGCCCGAGCCCTTCCAGACGCTGGAGGACATCACGGTCAAGGATCCGGACAAGTCCCGGTGGGAGAGCTTCTGCGGCAAATACGAGCATCCCGGGGACGCCGACTTCCTCGTCGACGAGGTCTGGATGCAGGACGGGGAGCTCTACGCCAGGGCGATCGACGAGGACGGGGACGAGCTGCGCTTCCGCCTCTACCCCATCGGCGAGGATGAGTTCGGCCGCAAGGGCGGCATGCTCAAGCTGACCTTCGGCGAGGGCTGCCTGATGTACGACGACTATACCTGCAAAAAGCTCAGTGCGGATCGATGAAAGAAAAACGGAAAAACTGGAACTGAGAAGAAGCGCTCGCAGAGATCCGGAGCGCATCGAAAAACAGGTCCAAGCGGATCACTATCATCTCGCGCCCGCGGCAGAGGGCATCAGAGAGGAAGAAGAGATGATCTGAAAAAGATCCTTGACAAAGACGGCAGCATCATCGCCGGCTGCGTCGGATATATCATGTCAAGGGCGACGATCGTGCCCTTATATCAAGCGACCTCTTTCCTAAATGAAAGTGGTTTCCGGGATAGTGTCCATGCGGACGATCGGCGAACAGCTCTGCGATCTGGGCAAAACGCGCCTTGTCCCGGTATGCATCCAGGCGTTCTTTCTCTCGTTCCACACCTTTCGGACGTGCTCAGGCATCATGGACGTGCTCAGGCATCAAAAAGACCACGTTTGCCTATCAAGGCAAACGTGGTCTTTTATACCGGATCGGCGGCCCGAGCGAGGCCAGGAACGCCTCTACGCGCTGGGGCTGGGGCTGCGGCGCTTTTTCCGCCCTCTCCCCTGTTCCTCCTTTGGCTCTTCGGCGGGGGCCGATCTCCTTTTGGCGTGAGGGAAGAGCTGGGGCGTCAGCAGGATCGGGACCAGAACGGTACCGAACAGGATATAGCCATAGGTGATCACCGTCACCAGCTCGAGGCCGCGCCTCGTGAGCAGGTAGATCCCCCGGTCCAGACACAGGAAGGCGATCGCCAGGAACATCGGGTCCTTCTTGAAGAACTGCAGCAGGATCTTCAGCCCGTCCTTGAAGCGGTAGTCCAGGGCATCCACATTGGTCGAGGGGAAAGCCTTGGTGATCTTCTTGACTTTGTTGGCAAGATAGCGGCAGGCGCCGATGAAGATGGAATAGGAGTGCCCCAGGAAGGACAGCGCGATCAGCAGAGAGTGGTGGATCGCCTCATGCTCCTCCGGGTGGTAGCGCCGGAGCCATAAGTTCCGGAAGACCGGCGCCACGATGAAGCAGCCCATACAAAGCAGGAAACCGGCCCAGAGCAGGTGGATGTTCCCGAAATAGTTCTCGATCAGCACCGTCGGGAGCAGCAGGGTCTGGTTGACCGCGGAGCAGAAGTACAGCAGCATATAGAAGATGTCGCAGCCCCGGGCCTTCTTCCGGGAGATCGTCCCGTCGAAGATCATCTCGAACAGGCCGTAGGCATAGCGCCGCTGCTTGTTGGTCTCCTCCGTGAAGGTGCGGCTGGCGGATTCGCTGGATTCCATCCCCCGCAACTGGGCGTATTTTCCGTGATAGCCCTTGCCGTTGAGCCGGATGGCCATATCGTAGTCCTCGGAGACCCGGTCCTCCGCCCAGAACCCCACATCCTCCAGCATGCTCCTGCGCAGGAAAGCATTGTGCCCGACCAGCGGCACGAAGAAGCCCTGGAGCGCCTTGCAGGGCCAGATGTTGTGGAACAGATCGTTGGTCTGGTGGCCGGTGGCGGAGCTGTAGTAGTTCTCCGTCAGGTTGTCCGTCTTCGTGGAGCACTGCACATAGGCCAGCTCGCTGTCCGCGGTGAACTCCGGCATCACGGCCTCCACGATCTCCTCCTGGAGACGGGAGTCCTTGTCCAGGAGCAGGATCACCTCATGGATCGTGATGGCGCCCTCCGCATAGCCGCCGGCGAAGGCGCCGTCCGGCGCGAAGAGACTGTCCGGCGCAGGGCCGCCCCCCGTTGCCGCGCTGAGGCGCAGGCTGTAGTTCAGATTGGAGGCCTTTTTGAAGAGGCCAGCGCGGCCCTTCGCCGGGCGCGCCACGAAGGCGATCCCCTGCTCCCGATAGAAGCGGATGCGCTCCGCCGCCATGCGCTCCTTCGGCGTAAGGCTGCCCTCGTCCACCTGCAGCGTGCGCAGGAGCTGTTCGGCCCTCTCCCGACTGCAGGTCCCGCCCATCAGCGGGGCCAGGCCGTCGTCCGAGACCACCACATCCGCGTCCTTGCCGCTGAATGCACGATAGCGTTCCGCAGCCGCCTTGCTGTCCAGGAAGGTCTTGAAGATGATCTCGTTGCTCTCCTGATAGACCGGGATGCTGATCGTCAGAGGCAGCAGCGCCTCGCGCTCGTAGTCCTTCCGGACCGTGTTCATGTAATACTTCCGGTCGATGGCGATCTTGCCGGAGAGGATGCCCTGGACCGATGGGCGCATAGACCAGAGCACATCCGCCAGATAGCACAGCGGATAGATGAAAAAGATGAAGGACAAGATCAGCCGGGGCAGGCTCCGAAGTTCCATCCCATAGGAGATGAACAGGGCTGCATGGGCGCCGGCGTCCAGGACGAGAGCGGCGGCGAAGAGCCACACCCCACAGGCGCGTTCGCCCAGGGCTGCGGGGATCTTTCTCTGTTTCTGTTCCCGGCTCGCCATCATCGTCTTCTCCTTGTCCGATCCGCGCTCCGACGGCTCGGCTATGTCCGTCCTGTCGCGCCATGGGGCGCTCTGCTTTGGTCAGCGCGCCCGTAGGCGCGATCGGGATGTGCTCAGCGCGCCCCGCGCAGGGGTCCTTCTCCACGCTCCGTACAGGCGGCGCGGGGCCTTCCGTTCATGCGGCGCGTTCGAAGGGGTCGATCCCCAGCTGCGCGAAGGCCGTCCACGCCGTGGCGCTGATGCTCTGCTCATTGTGGTACTCCCAGAGCATGTCCGAGCCGGAGATGACGAAGCCGGTGGAGAGCCCGTCCCTGTCCGCGGCGGGGAGGCTGCCGTCCTTGGCGGTCTGGGTCTGCAGATAGGCCAGGAGCGCTCCGTAGCGCTCGGTGTCTCCCATCCGATAGTAGCACATCGCCATCTGCGCCGTGCCCTCGTTCCAGACGCCGTCCAGATCCCCGGTGCTGAAATCATAGCCCTCGCCCACAGCCATCCGTTCCTCCGCGAACGCGAGGATCTGCGCGGGATCTTCCAGCTCGCCCCAGAAGGCGAGGATCGCGAGGCTGTTCGTATCCAGGGGGATGACGCCGTCGCTGATCGTCTTGCCGTCAGCCTCCGTGCCGGTGTAGAAGCAGTGGAGCTTCGCATCGTACATGGACATGACGAAGGTCCGGGCGTGCTCCGCGGCGTCCCTGTACTGCGCCGAACGCTCCGGGTCCGTCCCCGCGAGGGCGTCGGACAGAGCCTTGAAGGCGCTGTAGAGGTCGATGTTGTGTTCGGTGGAGAGATAGGTCGCTCTCGTCTGGGCGTCGTCCCAGCCCTCGTAGCCGGCGGTATAGCCACCGCCCTCCGCCCGCAGGGTCAGGACGAAGTCCGCTGCGCGGGCGGCCGCCTCCAGATACTCTGCGCGCTTGTCCTCCGCCGCGTTCTTCGCCGTTTCGCACAGCGCCAGGATCGCCCAGGCCATGTTGCCCGTAGCGGTCGAGACCGTGTAGGCGTCCTCCTGCCAGTGGCCGTTCTGCCAGAAGCCGGGGATGCTGATCGTCACGTTCTTGTTCACGATGGAGCGCCCGGAGTCGCTGACAGGGTCGCCGCTGTTGTAAGTGTTCCGAAGGCGGCCGTCGTGGAAGGTCCGGTCGTGGGTCTGGGCGAAGACGATCGCGTCGGCGATGATCTCCGCGTAGGCCTGGGCGTCGGCACGGGACAGCAGCACCGCCGTCAGGGCATTGTCGTACAGGTAGGCGTAGTCGGAGGCTCTCTCCCTCTGCGCCTCACTGGAGATGAAGCCCCCGCTCTCCTCCACCTTCGCGGCAAGGAAGCCCGCGGCGCTGGAGCGGGCAGCGATCTCCTCGACCGTGGGGGAGATGTCCGTCTGGCCGCAGCCGCTCAAGAGCAGGGCGGCGACGAGCAGCAGAGAGAGCAGCGCCTCTTTGATATGCTTTCTTCCAGTCATGTGGACCTCCATTTAGAAAAACATCTCCGGTCTGCCGGTCCTTTCCGGGCCATGTCGCAGACCGGCCTGCAGATAGGCCGTCCGTATGCTCAGGGCGGACGCCCGTCGTGTCCCGCGTCCTGCCCCCGGCTGTGAAAGGCTCCGCGGGCGAACCAACGCCCGTATCCCCTGTCGGGAACATCTTTCACGCGTCAATATTGTAGCGTGTCAAAGCTCCGATGTCAAGCTGTGAACGCGAAGACAGTCGGTCAAACGGGAGCCCGAAGATGACCGGCCAAACAGAGGCCCGAAGATGACCGGTCAAACGGGAGCCCGAAGTCCACCGACCAAACGCGCCTCCGAAGGCAGCCAAAACAGGAGCCCGAGGACAGCCGGCTCATCCGACTGTCCTCGGGCGATCCTCGTTTTCGATGGAGCTTTCTCTCTTGTCCCGATGTGGCTGCGGGGCATCCCCTCCGATCCGCACACCGACTGCGCGTCGCGGTGCCCTCGTCGCCTCAGCGGGAGCAGCCGGACAGCTCTCCCAGGGTCCGCGCCAGATCCGCCCGGCAGAGGGGACAGAAGAGCTCCCCACTGCGCTCCTCCTCCGCGGCGCAGACCAGCAGGTCCCGGAGCTTCCCCGTCTGGCGCATGGAGCAGCCGGGCGACGTGCAGTGCAGGCCCCGATCATCCACGACGCCAGGCCGGGCGCGGTCTGCCGCCATGCCGAACACATGGCCCAGCTCGTGCCGCAGGGTCCGCCGGACGCAGAGCTCCCGCTCCGCCGCGGACAGGTCCCGGTATCGGACCAGGCTCTGTACGGTGACGCGCTGGCGGTAGCTGGCCGCGCCGAAGCACCAGCTCTGTCTCGGGAGATACAGGTCACGGCCGGTGAAGAGGACAGCTGCCCAGGCGCCGGGCTCCGCCTTGCGCGCGGCGTACATCCGCCGGAGGATCCGGGATGCGTTGCAGCGTCCCTCCTCGTTCTCCGTCCCCTTCGGGAGCGCGTCGCTCATGGCGCCGCCCCAGCGGCCGCAGCCCACGTTCAGCACCCGGGCGAAAGGGAAGACCGCACGCAGGCCCATCACCGCTTTACGGACGCAGAGCTGCTCGTCCTCCCGCAGGGTCCCGTCATGGCAGACCAGGATCCCTGCTCTGCACTGCGCCGCGCTCCTCATGTCCCCCGCGTCCTTCCCGTCCATGGGCGTCCTCCCCCGCTCGATGTATGCTCACAGAGGCGCTCTGCCATGGGCGGAGCACCTGCTCTCCTTCTCTCCCTATCGCTCTGCGCGCATCAGGGCCCGGATGCGCTCTTTGGCCCGTCCGGCCTGCAGATCGCTGAGGTCGATCACGCGGATGTTCAGTTCGCCGGCGCGGTTCCGCATCACGGTGCTCCCCCGCTCGGCGGTCACGATGGCGGCCTTCGCCATCTGGCCGCCGAAGCGGTCCCGCAGGATCGCGAGCTCATTGAGCGCCTCGGTCTTCACATCGCAGGTCTTACAGCTGATGAAGACCGGCGTCACGCCGCGGGTGCACATCACGTCCAGCTCGTTGCTGACCGCGTTGGCCTTCATGTTCGCCTCCCAGTCCACCACCGCGCTGATCCGCACGTCGTCGAAGAGCTCCAGGTCCACACAGGTCTTGTACACATAGAGCTCCAGCACGCTCCCCACATCCCGGAGCCAGGCGCGGATCTGCTGGTCCCGGAAGCGGAAGCTGACGCGCTCTTCCGGCTCGATGCGCAGATCCTGCAGGAAGCCGATCTCCTCCAGGTCCCGGAGCGCCGCCTCCGGGGCTTGGATCCTGGAGCCGCGCTCCCCTTTCACTTCATAGGCGCCGCGGACCTCCAGCGGGATCGGGCCCTCCGGCACCGTCTGGGAGACGCGCTGCAGGAAATTGACGATCTTGATCCATTCGCGCCGGTGGGCCATATACAGCCGGAAGAAGGGCTCGATATCCGGCATATAGCTGCCCAGTGCGTCGTGGTCCACCCGCCCGGAGCGCATGACGCCGCCGGCCATGCGGAAGCAGTCCTCCACGCTGTAGCGGACGTCGCAGGCGAGCTCCGCGGCGAAGGGCGCGTTGCGGATGTCGTAGAACCTGTTCTGCCGGCGGCTGTAGGTGAACACCGGGACCCGGGCCTCGGCGCTGAGGAGCCCGGCCGCGAAAAGGACCGCGTCCGTGCCGCCGGTGATGTCGATGGCGCAGTCCGGATCTCGTGCCAGGATCTCGCGCAGACGCTGCAGCACGGCCTCCGCGTCGTAGACGTCGACCTGCATCAGCTGCAGCTTGGGCGACAGGCCCCGATGCTCGAAATAGGCCCGTAGCTGTCTCTTGGTCCGCGGGTCCGAGGCGACCGCCTTGGGGCAGATATATACGACCCGCTCCGGCCGGAACATCTCCACGCCCAGAACGTTCTCCAGCGGACGTTCGTCGTACAGTTCGATCAGGGTCTTCATGTTCCCATCTCCTGTCTCTCTCTTTTTTACAATGTACCACAGTTCGTCTGCCGGCGCAAGGCATACCGGCACGTTCAAAGGCATCGAGCGCGGGACGAGCCTTCCTTTCGCGCTCCTGAAGGACCTCCCCCTTCGCACTTTGCTCTCGCTTCTTTCGCTGTCCTGTGGTATACTGGATCGACCGCATCCGCTGTACAGGTATCCACACCCGCCGCTCTCTTCTTGAGCGCGCCCGTCCACGATCGATATGGAACAGAACGAACGATCCAAAGCGCCTATCTTCCTCGCCGCCATCATCGGCCATGTGTTCTGGGGCTTCAGTTTCCTCGCCTCCCGCACCGCCCTGGACCGGGCGCCGGTGCTGGTCTTGCTCAGCCACCGCTTCCTGCTGGCCCTGCTCGTGATGAGCCTTCTGCTCCCGACTCGGCTGGGCGGGCTGCATCTCCGCGGGAAGCGGATCTTTCCTCTGGTAGCCCTGGGGCTGGCCGAGCCGGTGATCTATTTCTTCGGCGAGCAATACGGCCTGCTCCACTCCACCACGGTCTTCTCCGGGGTCATGATCGCGCTGATCCCCGTCGTGTCCACCCTCGCCGCCTGGCCGATCCTCCGGGAGCGGCCCAGCGCGGGGCAGCTGATCTTCAGTCTCGTCTCCGTGGGCGGCGTGATCGGTATCGGGCTCATGAGCAAGAGCAGCGGCCGCCTGGACTGGATCGGCGTGGCGGGGCTGCTGGTGGCGGTGCTCTCCGCCGCGGCGTATACGCTGCTGAGCCGTGGCATCTCCCGGGACTTCTCCCCCTTCGAGCGGACCTATACGATGATGGCGATCGGCGCGGCGGTGTTCACCGCGCTGGCGCTGCTGAGCTGCCGGAGCGACCCTCTCGCCTATCTGCGGCCGCTCTCGGACCGGAGCTATCTGCTGTCCATGCTCTTTCTCGCCCTCTGCTGCTCGGTGGTGAGCTACTTCCTGTCCTCCTACGCCATCACGGGCCTGTCTGTGGCCCAGATCACCGTGTTCGCCAATTTGACCACCGCGGTCTCGGTGTTCGCCGGGGCGGTCTTTCTCCGCGAGCCGGTCGGCTGGTCGGGCATCCTATGCTGCGCGCTGATCCTGCTGGGGATCTACGGGGTCCAGCGGACCGCGCCGAAAGATCGCAGGCCCGCGGACGAGCGCTGAGCGGCCCCGTAGCCAAGAACGAGCGGAGACGGACCGTCCGTCCACCGCCGTGGCGATTCGGAGCCGTGACAAGACCGAGCCATACCCTTGCCGAACTGTGACATGGCCGGGATATGATGATCCCGAGCTGCGACAAGACCGAGCCGTGACAAGACCGAGCCGTGACAAGACTGAGCCGTGACAAGACCGAGCCGTGACAAGACTGAGCCGGCAGGCTCCCCAAAAGAGGGAGCCTGCCGGCTCTTCGTGTCCCCGCTCACTTGGCGGGAGGATATTCGCTGCAGAGCAGACGGTAGGGCGGCTCGTCCTCCTCGATCGTGGGGAAGCGGCCCACGGGCGGCTCGAAGCGGTTGTCGTGTTCGTCGTCGTTGCACTGGCTCACTTCGCCCAGGAGCACAGGACCGGTGCCCGGCTCCACCTCGAAGTCGTGATAGAGCCCCTGATAGATGTGGATGCTCTCCCCCGGCGTCAGACGGATCTGGGTCCCGGCAGGGACGCTGCGGCGGTAGCCGTCGGTCATCACGACGACCTCGCTCTCCCGGTCGATCTGCTCGTCGGGCAGGGACCTGTAGACGCGGATGAGCACATTGCCGCCGGCCCTGTTGATGATGTCCTCCGTCTTGTACCAGTGGAAGTGCATGGGCGAATACTGCCCTTCCTTCAGGTACAGCAGCTTCTCCGCGTAGACCTTCGGATACTTCTCCGGCATGGCGCGGCAGCCGTTGCGGATGGTGATCAGGGAAAAGCCCACCCGGTCGAAGTCGCCCAGTCCGTAGTCCGTGATGTCCCAGCCCAGCTTGCAGTCCCGGATCTCATCGTATCCGTGGCCCAGGCTCTGCCACTGTTCGGGCGTGTAGCCGCAGAAAGGCGGCAGGGCGATCCGCCAGTCCCGGATGAACTGCTCCATCTCCCGGAGCGCCGCGTTGATCTGACTGCGTTTCATGTGTCTCCCTCCTCTGCAAAGATCCCGTACACGATCGCGCCCACGGCCTGGCCGAAGCGGGCGACGCTCCCCTCGCCCCGGGCTGCCAGAACGCGCATCAGGGGCGAGGCTGCCAGTTCCTCGTCCGCCGCCACCAGCTCCAGCTCCGGCATGACGGCGGCGCAGCCCTCCTGCAGCAGCCGGAAACAGCCGGGATGGCGCACGAAGCGGCCGAAGAGATAGCGCCTGTCGGTCTCCGGGGCCAGCAGCGTCCGGATCTCACGGGAGATCTGCCCGAAATTCGCCCCGATCTGGCGGAAGACGGCCTCGGCGTCGGGATCGCCCGCCTCCGCCTGTACCATGAGTTTTTCCAGGCAGGGCTTGCGCCGGTCTTCCGGCTCGGTCCGGATCTGCAGGATCCCGTCCCGCTCCTCCGTCTCTCCGGCCAGGAGCTCCGGCCGCCGTTCCCATGCCAGACGATAGGCCGCCGCCTGGCCCAGATAGCGCCGGGCGCCGGGCAGGCCCGAGTTCTCGTTCCGGGTGGCGCGAAGGTCCCTGGGACTGCGCAAACGCTGGGGGAAGCTGCCCAGGTCGATCAGCAGATCGTAGAGCTCCAGGGGGATGGGCGGCACCGTGCCGTCCGCCCGGAGCCAGCCGCTGCCCAGATCGGTGCCCAGGGAGTGGGCGAAGACGCCCTTTGCCAGCGCTTCGTCTTCCCCGGAACAGGCCAGCTCCACAGCCGCGCTGAAGGCGGCCATGGATCCGTCGTTCAGGACGTGCACCCGGGCGCCCTCCCGGCAAAAGGAGGCCAGGCGCTCCGTCAGGCTGCTGAGCGTCAGCAGCTCTTCTTCATATTGGGTCGGGCCGTAGTTCTGCCGGATACCGCGGGTCTTGGGGGTCCTGCCGCCCAGGATCCGGTCCCGGATCGCCACGTCCGGAAAACTCAGGCCCAGGGACGCGAGCTTCCCCCGCTCGCCCGGCAGAGCCTTCTCCAGGCTCCGGCGCAGCAGATCCAAGATCGGCGCCATCAGCTCCTCCGCCGTGGTGTAGCGGGAGGGGTCCCAGTCGAATTCCTCCGCCAGGAGGATCTGCCGATCGCGGCTCAGGACGATCTTGATGTCTGTACCGCCCACATCCAGCCCGCAGCGCAGGTCCTCCGCACCCTGCCGTGCCGCAGCCCGCAGGCGCGGGGCCAGCGGCGGCGGCAGAGGCGCCGGCGCAGGGGCGGGCAGCGGCTCCCACCGG
>JAFZOC010000098.1 GCA_017550765.1 Oscillospiraceae bacterium | reverse complement strand
CCCGGGCTCTGCGCCGCGGCGGGGGAGAGGGCCGCGGCGTCGGAGACGGACGTGGAGGCCCCGGCGGCATCGTCGATGTCGGTGCCGCCGGGAGCGCCTCCGGCAGCCCCGTCCGACGCCCCGGCGGTCGTCGCGGCGCCTCCGACGGAGCCTGCCCCGCCGCGGGGGACGCCCTCGGCGTCCCAGGCCCTGTCAGGGGCGGGAGTGGCGCTGTCACGGTCTCCCCGGAGCGAGACAGTGCGGGCGAAGGCACGGGACAGCGGCGGGGCCGGCAGATCCACAGCCGAGCTCAGAGCGGGCAGCAGGAAGGCGAAGGCCAGCGCGGCGAGGGCGAGCAGCAAGGTCTTTTTCACAGGTGTTCCTCCGAACTTTTCCTCCTGGGAGGGCGATCGGGCTTGACGGTCCGCCCAGATCGGGATACAATACTAGTCACCGCATACGCGGCTCCGAACAAAAGCTATGGGGATAGGAGCAAGATCATGCATAAGAAAGCTCTTGGATCGTGTCTGTATACAGCCTGTGCCGGCGCCTTCGGCGTGTTCCTGCGCTGGCTGGAGGATCAGCTGGCCTTCAACGAGCTGGGACTTGCCGACCCCAGCGCCTTCCACGTGATGCTCATCGCCTTCATCGTCGCCTGCGGCATCGTGTTCTGGCGTGGCATCACCCGGCTGGAGCGGGAAGGCTACACGCTCCCCCCCGAGATCGGGCCGGCTCTGGGCGACCAGATGGTGCTCCACGGGATCTTGCGCATCCTCTTCGGCGGCCTGATGGTCCTGGGCGGGCTGCTGCTCTTCGCCAAGAGCGAGACGGACAAGTTCGTGACCATGCTGCGGGTGCTGTCCATGCTGGCGATCCTGTCGGGCCTGGCCTACCCCCTGGTCCTGGCGGAGTCCGAGCGGGATGAGCCCCGGAACTGGGTGCTGCGGCCGCTGATGCTCCTGCCGATGCTGCTCTATGCCACCTGGCTGCTGCTGTGCTATCGCCGCAACAGCATCAACAGTGTGCCCCTGTCCTACGGCATGGAGATGCTGACCACGATCGTGGCCATGGTGGGCTACTTCCGCATGGCGGGCTTCGCCTTCGGCGCGGCCAAGACCAAGCACTGCATGTTCGCCTCCATGCTGACCGCGACCCTCTGCCTCATGTCCCTGGCGGACGAGCGCTATACGGGCATGCAGATGATCCTCCTGGCCACCGCGGGGCAGATGCTGCTGTACAACTGGCTGATGGTGCAGGATCTGCAGAAGGGCGAGACGAAGGTCGAAGTGAAGAAGGACGACGGCTTCGAACATCTGTGATCGCTGCGCAGGGCTCCGCTGGGGGGCTTGCGTTTGGAGAGCTCAGAAGCACGAAGAAGAACGAGGATGCCGAGAGGCATCCTCGTTCTTCTTCGTGCCGGGGACAGGGACACAGACCGCGTTCGGGCTGTGGGCGGCTCACTCCACCTGGCTCACTTCACCTTGAAGCTGACCTTCAGTTCCACGGTCTCGCCGCTGTCCAGGGTGAAGACCGCGCTGACCTTGTAGGTCCCCTTCTTGAGCCCGGCCACCGGGCGGATGGTCCAGGTCTCGTTGGTCTTGCCGGCCTTGACGGTGGCGCCGGTGCGGGAGTTGAGCGTGAAGCTGGCGGCGTCGTCGCCCTGGAGCTCGATGCTCTTGATGACGGCGTCCACGCTGCCCGTGTTCTCCACGGTGAACTTCCCGGCGGCGGGCAGGGCATAGCCCTCCGTCACATCGTCGAAGCTCGGGGCGCTGATGCTGACGAAGGCGTAGTCGGCCTCCGCGATCTCGCTGGGCTCCGCGCCTTCCAGAACGGCCACGGCCTTCACGGTCGTGCCTTCGCTGAGGGCGATGGGCTCGGCGTACAGCGTGCCGGTCTCGGCGTCAGGCTCGCTGCCGTCGGTGGTGTAGTAGACGGCGAGACCCTCTGCTGCCGCGATCTCCAGGCTCTGCTCCGTGCCGTAGGTCCCCTCCTCCAGCGAGAAGACGGGGGCCTCCGCCTGGAAGCGGATCGTCAGCACGCAGTCGGCGTCCAGCTCGGAGAGGCTGTAGCTGCCGTCCTCGTTCTCGGTGAGGGTGCCGGCAGTGGTCTCGGCCTCCAGGATCTGCAGCCCCTCGTGGGGCGTGATGCTGCAGACCTGATCCTTGCCCAGGTAGCCCTCGTCGGTGAGCCCCTGGATATCCGCCAGAGCGCTGAGGTCCTCGGCGGTCTCCACGCGATAGAAGCCGTAGATCCGGGCCTCTTCCACGTCGCCGCCGAAGGTGTAGACCAGGGCGCTGTTGGAGTAGACGGTGCCGCCGTTGTTGTAGACGGTGCCGCCGTTGGAGTACACCACGCCGTTGTTGTTGTAGACGATGCCGTCGTTGTTGTAGACGGTGCCGCCGTTGTTGTAGACGGTGCCGCCGTTGTTGTACACGACGCCGCCGTTGTTGTACACGGTGTCCTCTCCGGTGGCGTAGCAGGTCTCGTCCTCGCCGTTGGTGATGGGCTCGGCCTCCTCGTCCTCTTCGGGCTCCTCGGCCTCCTCTTCGGGCTCTTCGGCGTCTTCTTCGGGCTCGGTGGGCTCCTCAGCGTCCTCCTCGGGCTCATCCTCGGGCCCCTCGTTCTCCTGGGTGGTCTCCTCGGCTACCGGCTCGGCGTCGTCGCCCTTCTCGTCGTCGGCAAGGGCCGTGACGGGGATCAGGCAGAGCATCAGCGCCAGCACCAGCAGGATCGCCATCCATTTGGTCTTGTTCATCGGGATCCTCCTTTCTTGTGAGTTGAGTCTCGTTCTGCGCCCTTCATTATAGCGCCCCCGCTGCCCGCTGTAAAGAAGGGAATGGAAAAAGAGGGAGGGACAGGATACGAGAGAAGGGGCTGCCGCGCAGGAAAGAGGGGATGGTCCTGCATGTGCGGGACCATCCCCTTATAACTGTATGCCCAGCATCCGCGCCGAGCCTGTCTCCCTCTGCCTGCTGTCGAGGCGGAGGGAGATATCTCGTATCCGCTGCGGCGAGAGCCCGCCCAAAGGGTGGGATCATCCCGTCACAATACCGGCTCTGTCCAGCCGCCGGAGCTGTCGCCGCCGCCACCGCCGCCGTCGTAGTTGTAGACGATGGGCGTCCTGCTGACCCGGTCCATCGGTACTACACCGAAGCTCCCGCCGACTTCCACGAGATACACGTTCCTGTACTCGCCGACGACATGGACCGCCTCGTTCAGCTGCAGCGCCATGCTCTCGTCGAGCATGCGATAATGGCTGTGGAAGGGGGCGCCGGCCATGGCATAGCCGTCCCAGGGCTCATATCCGGCTCCGTCCGCAAAGGCGAGCAGGGCTGTCAGCATGGTGCCGGTCTGACCGTCCAGCAAGATGCTGCACCATTCGTCGCCTCGCTCCAGGACCCGCAGCTCGTCTCCGCGGTCGTACAGAGCCAGGTATCCCTCGGCCCCCTCGGCACGGATGAGGCCCTTCCCCGAAACGAAGGGGAGCTCGCCGGAGCCCGATCTGGCGGTGAGCAGGACGATCCCGGCGTCTCTCTGCCCGCGGGAGGCGATCGTGATATCGCCGCCGTCCTGACCGCCGGCCGCACCGCCGCCCTGCTCATAATAGATCGGCGTCCTGCTGACGCCCGAGGCAAGGGTGTAGCCCTCCGTCCCGTCTGCCAGCTGCACACGCATCAGCGGGCCGAAGCTGTCTTCTACGGTGAACTGCATGTTGAGCCCAAGGGTCGCGAGGAGCTCGGTCTCCAGATAGGGGTCCCTGTACACCCGCGTATCGCCCTTGGCGTAGGCGGTGAAGGGCTGAGGCTGCTCCTCGTCTGCCATGCGGACGAGCCACCGCTCCACATAGAGCGGCCCGTACTCGCTCTCGACCAAGTAATAGCCGTCCTGGGCGGCGGTCACGTCGACCTCCTCGCCCAGGGAGAAGAGCTTACCGATGACGCCCGCCCCGCTGACGAGCACGGTCGCGGGCTCGGTGGGCGGCTCCGGCGTCGGGGCAGGCGTCGGCTCCGGGGTGGGCTCGGGGCTCGGCGTCGGCAGCGCCGGGCTCGGGCTCTGAGCGGGGGCGGCCGACGGGGCCGGGGCCGCGGTCGGCTCTGGGGGCTGGGGCGCGGAGCCGGCGCAGCCGGCGAGCGCGAAGGCCATCAGACAGGCCAGAAAGAGAGCGGATATCCTTTTCATCTGCGATGCCCCCTTATCCCTTGTAGTCCGCATCGTACGCGTCCTGATAGACATAGTGGATGATGTCCCAGATGAACTGGTAGCCGTCCGACCCGGGCTGGAAGGCGTCCCGATTCTGGTAGGCGATATAGCCGATGTTGCGGTGGATCGTGCCGCCGTAGAGGACCAGCGGCTCGCCGGATGCGTCCTCCAGGATCATATAGGGCCGCATGGCCAGATCCGGGACGCATTTCTCGTCGGTCAGGCCCACGAGGACATTGGTGTACTGGATCAGGCTCCCTGTATCCCGGAAGATCGGGTCGGAGACCCCCCGCTTATACGCGTAGGCCTGGCGCGCGCCCTGGCCGTCCAGCACCAGGGCCGCGTCTTCCAGCTCGCTGTCCCAGGCGACCACCGTGCCGTATTCTGCCAGGCGGTATCCTGCGAGGCCGCTGCCGATCAGGGCGCTGCGCTTGCCCTTGTCGATGGAGGTGATCATGCGGATGCCCTTCACGCCGGTGAAGCGGATGGAGCTGCCGGAATACTGCAGGATGTCCTCCAGCTCCGGCCGGGCCGTCACCGTCAGCAGGCCGTGATGGTCCGTCACGGTCCAGACCCGCATCCCGGTGGGGTAGACCTCGTGGGGATCTTCCGAACTCTTGTTGTAGCGGAACTCCGTGATCGCCCGAGGCTTCGCATCGCGGGGCAGGGTCAGCGTCCCGTCTGTCACGGGATAGACCACGCCGTCCACTTCCACCGTCTCGGACTGGGGGAGCGCATCCGCCGGGAAACAGAGGGTGACGGTCTCGGACGGCGGGATCTCCGTTTCCGTGCCGTCCTCATGGACCTCGCGGATCGTCGAGCCGTCCTCGCCCAGGACGTAGAGCGGGATCTCCTGCCCGTCTGTCTCGTTGTCGACTTCGCTGTAGAAGGCCTTGCCAGGCTCCAGCTGCACGTCCGTGAATACTTTACAGGATGCGCCGGTGGTCGCCTCCCACACGTCGTACCGCATGGTCCCGCTGTCGGTGGCGGTCACTTCGAAGCGGTACAGCTCGGGCTCGTCCAGGTAGATGAACTTCTCGCCGTCTGCGACGCTGATCGGGATGCTCGTCACGCTCTCATCTACGACGTCGCCGACCACGCGCCCGACCAGCTCTTCACCCCGGTATATCTCCACATCCACCGGGCAGTGATAGCCCACGATCTTCTGGTCTCTCGCATCGTTGTGCCGGACTTTCCTTTGGATCACGGCAGCGAGATATGCTTGCTCCATACCATGATTCAGGTCCATAAACGGCGTTCCTTTATCCAGGTCCAAGAAGAACATGTCAATGTGCCCAAACTTCCCGTAACCCGAATTGCCGTTAGCAGAAAAGTTTTTCCTTCCATTTGGTCCAAAAGTATCGTAATAATTCGTCACATTGTGGATATTTTCATACCCGTACGCGACGGACCCGTCTGTGTGGATCGAGTCGATCGAGCCGAAGGTGTAGCAGTAGACATTGTCCCGGCCATACCAGCCCGTGGTGAGCTTCGCGCCGACCAGATTGGCCGCCGCGCCGCCGAGACTGTGCCCCGTGACGAGGACTTTGTACTCGATATCGTTCTTTACGACCTTCCTGATCCCATCGAAGATGTCCTTGTAAAAATCCCGCACGATATCATAGGCCTGATACCCGTTGATCACCTCGCCCCAGCCGGTCCAGATATCTTGAAACAACTCATACCCATTGCTAGAGCCGCGGGCGACGACGACGAGGATGTCATCCTCTCCGCCGCCCAAAGTTGCCTCCCTCGTCGCGACCGTATAGGCCAGGGACCCGCCATAGTTATCGGAATAGATGTTCGTGAAGCCGTAGTTCAGCAGATACTCTCTCACAGCGCAGTCGCTGTCATGGTTCGCGCTCCCCGTATAGGTGGCCAGGCTCAGCTCTGCCGCGATGAGGGCCAGGTCCCGGTCATATTCGGTGGATGGCCGCCGAAAAGCGTAGTCCAGCGCGTCGAGCCGCTCGGTCCCGTTCTTGCGATATACCTTCACGAGGCCGATGTTCTCGGTGGCGGTGTACGTATAGGTCAGATCGTCACAGAGCTTATCATAGATCACGAACGACGGGCCGGTGACATACGCGGCATCCCCCCGGAACCAGCCGAGAAACGTGTATCCGGCCTTTTCTTCTGCCACTTCGGTGAGGGTCGTCCCGTTCAGGACTGCGCCGGTCTTCTCCCAGACAGACCCTGTATCGCTATAGTAGCTGTAGACATAGATCGTGGCGGCCTCTCCATCCGCCTGGCCGACGACCGGGAAGGCCACGGCCAGCATGAAAAGCGCAAGGAAAAGGCAGAACAGTTTTTTCCCCATATGCTCGATCGCTCCTCTCAGACCGCATTGCCCTTGATGAGGGCACATAACTATGGTATACCAAATAAAAGGATACTGTCAAGGGAGAGCTCTGCTGACAGGATGACCCTGAGAAAGGAGGGATAGCGTGGATCGTTACACACAGATCGCCCCGTATCGAACGAGGAGATATGGCCGGATCCGGGTCAAACTGCGTCAGGCGCTGGGCTCCCGCGGGATCACACGCGACCGTCTGCGCACGCTGACCGGGGTCAAATACGACGTCATAGACCGCTGCTATCGTTCCGATACGGTCCAGATGGCGGATCTCGACCTCCTAGCTAAGACCTGTTGCGTCCTTGACTGTCCGCTGACGGAACGACTGTGATACGGAAAGCCCCGGAACAGCGCCCCTTGAGCAAAGATGCTCAGGCGGTGCTGTTCTGGGGCTTTTCTGAAGAAGAGAAGGGCTCGCCGCGTGGGGCGGGCCGGGTCGGGAGCAAGGGAGAGGCCGCCCCCCCGATGGAAGATCAGGGACTTTGGGGAGGCGGATGGCCACACCGGTGTGCGCACTGGCTCGCCATGACAGGCACTGGGGCCTGGCCGCCCCGAGCCTGGGCCGACGTCCGCCTTGCGCGGAGCACACAGACCGAAGGTCTGTCGTCCCGAAGAGCGACGCAGGAGCGATGCGGGGATCCGGTCGCGCGCTCTCGCTTCATCCGCCGGCGGCAGCGGCGGCGTCCCCCGGCGGCGGATCTGCGCACACCAGGTCCCGGATGGCGGCCAGCTTTTTCTCGCCGATGCCGCGGACCTCCAGGAGCTCCTCCACACTGGCGAAGGGGCCGTGCGCCTCCCGGTAGTCCACGATCGCCTGGGAGATGCTCTCCCCGATGCCGGGCAGGCGCCGGAGCTCCTCGGCGGAGGCGCTGTTGATGTCGATGTGCTCCCCGGGCAGCAGTTCCGTGGGGATGCGGTCGGGGTCGTCCCCGCCGGTGAGGAGCCGGTCCTCCGAGACCGGGGCCGGGGCCACGGTCAGCGGCTGCCGGCCGGATCGGCGCTGCAGGGCGCCCGAGACCAGCACCGCCCCGGAGAAGAGCAGAGCCAGGGCCAGGGAGAGCAGCAGGGCTGCCAGGCCGGAGAACTTTTGCGGCTTCTTCATCTTCATGTGCATCGCCCCCGGATCTGCCCGCTCGGCAGGGGCAGGACGGAACGCTCCCGCCTCCGGACAGTCTGTCCTCTGCGCCGCCCGGGAGCGCGCCCGCGCAGCGCGGCCCCGATCGGGCCTGCCAGGGCCCCGGACCGTACGATCTGCTCCATCACGCGCCGTCTCCTCTCCGTCTCCAGATGTTTTCCCCTGTATCATACCATGCTTCTGCGCCGGGGGAAAGAGCCTGTCTGAAAAAAACGGACGGACCGACGTGAGCGCGCCGCGGCGGGCCTGCGCCCGGGGAGCGGGAACGCGGCGGACCGCGCCGCGGCTGCGGCACCGTTCCCGGCAAGACGGATGCGCTGCACTCTTGACATCCTCCCGCAAGTCACATACAATATCGACATACGAAGGAGCGCGGATCTGCGTGCTGTGCAGAGGGATGTGAGAGCATGAGACCCATCAGCGAAAGAGACCATGACCACGGCCTGACGCCCGCCAGGGGCTCGTTCCGGCTCTCTCCCGTCCATATCATCCCGCTCAGCTTCCTGCTGGCCATCGCCGTGGGGACGCTGCTGCTCCTGCTGCCTGCCGCCACGGCGGATGGGGCGGAGACGGATCTGCTCACCGCGCTGTTCACCTCCACCACGTCTGTCTGCGTGACGGGCCTGGTCGTGGTGGACACCTACGCCCACTGGAGCCTGTTCGGCAAGGTCGTCATCCTGGTCCTGATCCAGCTGGGCGGGCTGGGGATCGTGACGGCCATCTCCATGGTGATGCTCTTCCTCCGCCGGCGCTTCTCCCTGCGGAACAGGACCCTGCTCCTGGACGCGCTGAACCTGGACAGCCGCCTGGGCCTGACGTCCTTCCTGGCCAGGATCTTCCGCTGGACCCTGCTGGTGGAGGGGATCGGCGCGGCGCTCTACTGCATCGAGTTCATCCCGCGCTTCGGCGTCGCGCGGGGGATCTGGGTCTCTGTGTTCACCTCGGTCTCCGCCTTCTGCAACGCCGGGCTCGACATCCTCGGGCCGGACAGCCTCTGCGGCTACGCCGGCTCGCCGCTGGTCCTCTTCGTGACCATGGCGCTGATCGTCCTGGGCGGCCTGGGCTATATCGTCTGGTTCGACGTGGGCCACTGTGTGCAGGAGGCCGTCCGATCCCGCTACACGCCCCGACAGGCCCTTCGGCGGCTGGGGGAGCACACCCGGCTCGTCCTGCGCCTGACCCTGGGGCTGATCCTTGCCGGGGCCGTCCTGATCTACCTGGCGGAGCGCAGCGACCCGGCCACCCTCGGGGACATGAGCCCCGGCGACAAGATCGTGAACAGCCTGTTCCAGTCTGTGACCTTCCGGACTGCGGGCTTCTATACCGTGCCGCAGGAGGGGCTCTGCGGCCTGTCCTGCCTGGTCGGGTATCTCCTGATGTTCATTGGCGGCTCGCCCATCGGGACGGCGGGCGGCGTCAAGACCGTCACCATGTTCCTGGTGTTCGCCAACGCCTTCTCCTATACCCACGCCAGGAAGGCGACCACCCTCTTCCACCGGAGGATCTCCGACGAACTGATGCAGAAGGCTGCGGCCATCGTGACGATCAGCTTCCTCACGATGTTCGCCTCCGCCGTCCTCCTGCTGGCTCTTGAGCCCGTCTCCCTGACAGACGGGCTGTTCGAGGCGGTCAGCGCCGTGGCCACCGTGGGCCTCTCCAGGGGGCTGACCCCATCGCTCCACACGGCGGGGCGGATCGTCATCATCGCGACCATGTACCTGGGGCGCATCGGCCCCATCTCCATGGCGCTGTTCCTGGCCAGGCCGCGACCGGGGAAGAACTGCGTGACTTACGGCGACGGCAAGTTTTATGTGGGATAGGAGAGATCGGATATGAGCAGATCGGAAAGGAACAGATCGGTGGCAGTGCTGGGACTGGGCAAATTCGGCAGCAGTCTGGCGGAGACCGTGTATTCCCTGGGGATGGATCTGATGGTCGTGGACCGGGACCCGGAGAAGATCCGGGAATTCGCATCCAAGTCCACGATCGCGGTCTGTGCCGATCTGGAGAACGAGGACGAGATCCAGGAGCTGGACCTGAAACACATGGACATGGTGGCGGTCTGCATGGGCACGTCCCTGGCGCCCAGCGTCATGTGCGTCATGGAGGCGAAGGAGCAGGGCGTCCCCTTCGTCATGGCCAAGGCGCTCTCCAGGCAGATGGGCACGATCCTGAAGAAGGTCGGCGCGGACCAGGTGATCAATCCGGAGGCGGAGAGCGCCGTGCGCATGGCGCGGGCTCTGGCGTCGCCCACGATCCTCGATCTGTTCGATGTGGGGGAGAACCTCTGCATGATCGAGATGGTCCCGGACAAGAACTGGATCGGAAAGACCCTGGTGGAGCTCGACCTGCGGCAGAAGCGCGGGATCAACGTCGTCGCCATGAAGGAGCAGGGGAGCACCTGGTCCTATCTGGACGCCCGTTCGCCCATCCGGGACAAGTCCACCCTGCTGGTGGTCCTGGAGAAGAAGCTCCTGGACAAGCTCTAATCGGACAGACGGGCGCTCCCCGGGGAACAGCGGTCCGAGCGCATACAGAGAGGCCCGTACAGGCAGGATGCAAGAGCATCCGGCCTGTACGGGCCTCTTGCCGTCCGCGAGCCGATCGGGACCGATGCGGATGGAGCCGTCCGCTCAGCGTCTCCAGGTCCGGGGGCTGAGCAGCAGCAGGATGGGGTAGATCTCCAGTCTGCCCATGAGCATGGCCACGGTCAGCAGGAGCTTGGTCCGGTGAGAGAAGAAGGCGAAGCTGCCGGCGGGACCGATGTACCGGGTCATGCCGGGGCCGATGTTGCTGAGACAGCTCAGCGCGGCGGTGAAGCTGGTGGCGATGTCCACGCCATCCAGGGAGACCAGGACCGAGAAGAGCAGCAGAAGGGCGATATAGGCGGTGAAGAAGGTGGCCGCCGCCTTGACGGTGCTGCGTTCCACCCGTTTGCCGTCCAGCTGGACCCGGGTCACGCTGCGGGGCCGGATCATCTGCCGCAGTTCCGACACGGCGCTCTTGCTCAGGATGATCAGGCGGGAGATCTTGATGCCGCCACCGGTGCTGCCTGCGCAGGCGCCGCAGAACATCAGGAGCGTCAGGATCCACTTGCAGTACTCCGGCCAGTCCTCGGTGAAGTCTACGGTGCCGAAGCCGGTGGTGCTCATGATGGTGCCGACGTTGAAGAAGGCCTGGTGCACCGCCTCGCCCAGGCTGCCGTATACCTTGCGGATGCCCAGGCACAGCAGCACCACGCTGCCGAAGATGATGCCCAGGTACCAGTGCAGCTCCTCATTCTTCAGCGCGTCCTTCCAGTGCCCGATCAGGATCAGGAAGTAGAGGTTGAAGTTCACGCCGAAGAGGAACATGAACACGGTGATGACCGTCTCGATATAGGCGCTGCCGAAGCCGCCGATGCTGCTGGCGTTGGTCGAGAAGCCGCCGGTGCCCGCGGTGGAGAAAGAGTGGAGCAGGGCCTCATAGAAGCTCATGCCGCCCAGGAGCAGGAAGACCGTCTCCGCCAGGGTCAGGCCGATGTAGATCAGATAGAGCACGCGGGCGGTCTTTCGGGCCCGGGGCACTAGTTTGCCCACCGAGGGGCCGGGGACCTCCGCCCGCATGATGTGCATGGAGTGCTCCCCGCTCATGGGCAGCACCGCCATCAGGAAGACCAGCACGCCCATGCCCCCGATCCAGTGGGTGAAGCAGCGCCAGAACATGTCGCCCCTGAACTGCGCCGTCATGCCGTCGATGTCGGTCACCACGGTGGCGCCGGTGGTGGACAGGCCCGAGGCCGTCTCGAAGAGGGCGTCCACATAGCGGGGGATGCTCCCCGACAGCACGAAGGGCAGGGCCCCCAGCAGAGAGATGGCGATCCAGCCCAGACCCACGATCACGAAGCCGTCCCGGGCCACCAGAGAGGTGGAACGGGGGCGGGGGATCGTCAGGATGCCGCCCAGGGCCGCGGTGATCGCGATGGTGACGACGAAGTTCCAGACGCTCTCGCCATACCAGAGCTCCGTCACCAGGGGCAGCAGCATCAGTCCTGCGTAGATCAGCAGGATCCAGCCCGACACGCGGGCGATCATACGATAGTTCATCTCTCGCCCTCAACGATCGAGTCCAGATCTTTCAGCCGCCCGGCAGCCGTGACGATCACCGCGTGGTCGCCGGGGAGGATGCGCGTGTTGCCGTCGGGGATGATGCTGACGCTGTCCCGGATGATGGCGCCGATCAGGATGTTGGGGCGCAGCTTCAGATCCTTCAGAGGGATGTCCGTGCAGGCGGAGCCCTCCCGGACCTTGAACTCCAGCGCCTCCACCTTGCCGTCGGCCAGACGGTAGAGCGTCTCCATGCTGCTGCCCATGGAGTCGGTCAGCGCGCGCACATAGCGGGCCAGCTGCTGGGCCACGATCTCCTTGGGGGAGACGATGCTGTCCAGGCCTGCGCTCTCCAGGATGGAGGCGCAGTAGCTCCGCTCCACCTTGATGACGATCTTGTCCACGGCGCAGCTCTTGGCATAGAGAGAGGCGATGATGTTGTCGCCGTCGTCGCCGCTGAGGGCCACGAAGGCGTCGGCGGAGGAGAGCCCGTCCTCCTGCAGCACTTCGCTGCGGGTGGCGTCGCCGCAGACCACATGGGCCTCCGGCGTCAGGTCGCAGAGCTCCTCACAGCGGGCGCGGTCCTTCTCCACCAGGGTGACGGCGATGCCGCTGGCCTGGAGGAGCCGGGTGAGGTATACGGCGATGCGGCCGCCGCCCATGATCATCACCTGGCGCACGGGCCTCTTGTACTGGCCGATGGACTGGAAGAAGCGGCGCAGCTCCCGGGCGTCGCCGGTGATGCTGAGCCGGTCCCCGGCCTTCAGGACGAAGTCGCCGTTGGGGATCAGGGCGTCGCCGCCCCGCTCCACCAGGGCCACCAGCACCTTGGCGCCGAAGCGCCTGGACAGCTCTTTCAGCGGCACGCCCTCCAGCTTGCCGCTGGGGCCGATCTTGTGCTCCACGATCTCCACGCTGCCCTTGGAGAAGGCGTCCACCCGGGCGGCGCCGGGGAAGCGCAGGATGCGGGAGATCTCCTTGGCGCAGGCGTACTCGGGGTTCACGATCACCGAGAGGCCCAGTGCTTCCCGCAGGAACTCCGTCTGATGCAGATACTCCGGATCGCGGATCCGGGCGATCACGTGCTGGGTGCCCAGCTTCCGGGCCGAGATGCCGCAGACCATGTTGGTCTCGTCGTGCTCGGTGGCGGCCAGCAGCAGGTCCGCGCTCTCGGCGCCGGCCTCCCGGAGCATCTCGGGATCTGTAGCGCTGCCCTCCACACAGATCACGTCCAGACTGTTGGACAGCAGCTGGATGGTATCGGGATCCTGGTCGATGACGGTGATGTCGTGGCCCTCGTCCGCGAGCACCGCGGCCACGCTGTGGCCGATCTTCCCGGCCCCGGCGATGATGATCTTCATGGCTCCTTCTCCTTTTCAGCAAAGGGTCTTTCCCGTTCTCTATCTATCTTTGCATTATAGCATGTGTCGCGCAGTTTGTACAGTCTCAGCGAGCCGCGAACGGAAGAGGCCCCTGCGCGCTCGCGAAGGGGAGCCGGGGCGCCTCTCCCGCCCTTCGCAGAGCGTGCTCGCGGAGCTCTCGTCCCGCTCAGGACCATAAAAACTTGCGCTCCGGGCGACGGCGTGATATGATAACTAAATACGAGACAGATGTACGAGGGGCCCGGAGCCCCTGTGAGAGAGGTCATACCATGTTCCAAGGCTTTTCCAAAGAGACCGGCGAGTTCCTCTGGGAACTGAGCTTCCACAACGAGCGCCCCTGGTTCCTGGAGCATAAGGAGCAGTTCGAGCGGGTGCTGAACGAGCCCTTCAAGGCTCTGGCCCGGGAGACCGGCGCCCTGCTCCAGGCGCGTTTCCCCGAGATGGCCATCCAGGGCCACGTCTCCCGCATCTACCGGGACGCCCGCCGGCTCTTCGGCCGGGGCCCCTATAAGGACCACCTGTGGTACACCCTCTGGGACAGCGCCGGCGGCAAGGACGGCCCCGCCTTCTGGTTCGAGATCGGCGCGGCCACCTATGTATACGGCATGGGCTATTTCGAGGCGAGCCCCGCGGCCATGGAGCTCTTCCGCCGCAGCGTCGACGCCGAGCCCGCCCGCTTCGCCCGCCTGGCGGAGGAGATCGAGGCCCTGGGCGGATACCGGGTCATCGGCCCCCGCTACGCCCGGCCCAAGGGGGACTATGACGAGCCCGTCGCCGACTGGTACGAGCGCAAATGGGTGGGCGTGGAGACTGTGCGGGACCTGGAGGGCGAGGCGTTCAGCCCGGCCCTGCCCGGCGTCCTGGCGGACGCCTTTACCGAACTGATGCCCATGTACCGCTTTTTGCTGGAGGTCCATCTGGCCGCCGGCCGCGCGGGCAAGCCCGAGGAGAAGGAGCGCCCCCATGGATGAGCTCGTCATGGTGATCGTACCCGCCTGGAACGCGGAGAACTATATCGAGGCCACCCTGCGCAGCGTCCTGGCCCAGACGTACCGGGCCCTGCGGATCTTCGTGGTGGACGACGGCTCCACCGACACGACGCCCCAGATCCTGGCCCGCCTGGCAGCGGAGGATCCCCGCCTCTCCTTCGTCACTGTGGCCAACGGCGGCCCGGCGGCGGCGCGGAACTGCGCCCTGGCGCGGCTCCCGGAGGAGACGCGCTGGGTCATGTTCCTGGACGCCGACGACCAGCTGCTGCCCGAGGCCCTGGAGACCGCCCTCGCCAACGGCGACGGCGCGGACCTGGTGCTCTTCGGCTACGCGATCCGGCGGCAGGACGGGAGCCTGCGCCCGTACTGCGAGCCGGAGGAGCTGCTGGACCGGGAGGGACTGGCCCGGGCCCTGCCCCGGCTCTACAAGGCCAATCTCCTCAACCAGGTCTGGGCCAAGCTCTTCGCCGCGCCTATCCTGGAGGGGCTGCGCTTCCCGGACTACCGCTGGGGCGAGGACCGGCTCTTCCTCTTCGACGCCCTGGAGCGGGCAGAAACGATCAAGGTCCTGCCTCAGATCCTGCACCGCTACATCATGCACGAGGGCGAGAGCCTGATCACCCGGTATTATGAGAAGAAGTTCGACGTATGCTGTGAGATAGACGGGCGCCTGGAGGAGCTCTGCGCGGGACTGGGCGTCCGGGAGGACGCGCCCTTCCGCTACATGTTCCTGAAGAGCGTCTGGTCCTGCCTGACCACGCTCTATTCCCCCAGCTGCCGCCTCAGCAGGTCGGAGAAACGCGAGGTCGCCCGCCGCATCCTGGCCGACGGGCGGGTGCGCCGCCGCTGCCGGGACACCGGTGCGGGCCTGCCTGCGGAGACGCTCTGCGCCCTGCTGCGCAGCGGCAGCCCCGGCCTCGCCCTTGCGGGGGCGCAGGCCCTGGCCTGGTCCGGCGAGCGCTTCCCGCGCCTGTTCATGGCGATGAAACACCGAAAATAGCCTTGCGTTCGGAGGGGGGATCCGGCCCCTTCCGGACGCGGGGGACGCCGCAGAGCCACCGCGGGGCCCCTTCCGGACGCGGGAGGTCTGCCCACTTGCCAAACGGCCGGCTTTGTGCTATCATCAGGGATACTTTTTCGTAAAGGAGGGCTGCGGCCATGGATACGCGACCGATCGGGATCTTCGACTCCGGCCTGGGCGGGCTCACCGCGCTGCGGGAGCTGCGCCGGCTGATGCCGGAGGCGGATATCGTATACTTCGGCGATACGGGCCGCCTGCCCTACGGGGAGAAGACCGTGCCCCAGCTGCGCTGTATGGCGCGGCAGGACCTGGCGCTGATCGCCTCCTACGGCGTGAAGGCGATCCTGGTGGCCTGCGGGACCCTCTCCAGCAACACCCCGGATCTGCTGGACGCCTTTGAGATCCCCAGCTCCGGGGTCCTGCGCCCCAGCGTGGAGGCCATGGCGCGGGTGCCGGGAGACGGCCCCCTGGGCGTCATCGCCACCCCGGCCACCATCCGCTCCGGCGCCTTCGAGCGGGCGCTCCAGGCCGCCTGCCCGGGGCGGGAGATCGTCCCGGTGCCCTGCCCGGAGCTGGTGCCGCTGATCGAGAGCGGCCATGTCTCGGCGGACGATCCTCTGCTGCTGGCGGCGGTGGAGCGCTATACCGCAGCGCTGCAGGAGGCCGCGGCGGTGCTGCTGGGCTGCACCCACTACGGCATCGTGGAGGAGGCCCTGCGCCGCTGCCTGCCGCCGGAGACCCTGCTCATCAGCGCCGCGTCCTGCGGGGCGGCGGCCGTGGCGGCGTCTCTGGACCGGCACGGGATGCGGGGCGGCAAGGGCCGCGAGCGCTATCTCACCAGCGGGGACCCCGCGCTCTTCGCCCGTTCCGCGGCGCTGCTGCTGGGCCGGGAGCTGCAGGATCTGCCGGAGCAGCTGCCCGTGATGCCGATCGGACCATGAGACCGGGACTGCGGCCCATGACGGGGCCGGGACCGGCGTCGCAGCGCAGGATATCAGGACCGCGGCCCGGATGGGCCGCACGAGGGACCGAGCCATGATGAAAGACGTGATCATCTCCATCAACAGCACCTTCGCCTATGGCGACGGGGAAGAGCAGAGCATGGAGTTCACCACAGACGGACACTATTTCTATGAGGACCAGGTGGGCTGCCTCAGCTATGAGGAGACCGCCGTCACCGGGCTGGAGGGCACCCACACCAGCCTCTTCGTCATGCCCGACCAGGTGGTGGTGGACCGGGAGGGGACCGTCACCAGCCGGATGGTCTTCAGGGAGGGACTGAAGAGCGCCTTCCAGTACGCCACCCCCTTCGGCAACGCCACCATGGGCATCGCCACCCGCCGCATCGACCAGTGCATGGGCGAGGGCGGCGGCAGCGTGGAGATCGACTACGTGGTGGACATGGAGCATGTGGTCGCCTCCCGCAACCGCTTCCAGATCACCGTGCGGGAGATCGGCGCGCAGCGCAACTGAGAGGAACGAGGATGGAGAGAAAGAAAGACCTGCGCCGCCTGCTGCAGCCGGACCGTCTGATATGGGTGCTGCTGTTGGTCCTGCTGGTTGAGAGGCTGGTCCTGTTCGCCCAGTTCGGGCCGGACTACATGAGCCACAGCGACGACGACGCCTACATCGAGAGCGGGCTCTATTTCATCCAGAACGGGACGATCTCCATGTGGGGCCCGCACCCCAGCGCGATGATCATGCCGGGCATGCCGGTAGTGATCGGTCTAGCTGCACTGGTCGCGCCGAACTTGACGAGCCTGAGAGTCATCTTAAAGCTGATCTGGATCGGGGGGGGTTTACTCACTGCCTATTTCAGCTACCGAACGGCAGCGCTCTGCAGCAACGGATGGGGCGGCCTGATAGCAGCCAGCGGCTTTCTGATCCCCAATATGGCATGGATGGACCATGTGATCCTGACGGAAGCGCCGTACATGCTGTTCTTCACGCTCTGCATCTATCTCACGCTGCAGATGGAGCGCAGCCGGGACGCCAAATGGGCCTGGGGCTATCTGTTCTCGTTCATGGCGGGACTGATGTTCCGCGCGAACATGATGACCATGCCCTTCTTCACGTTCGCCTGGCTCTTCTTCCGCTGCCGGGATGAGCGGACCCTGCTGCTAAAGCGGAGCGCCGTGCTGCTGGCGGCCTTCCTGCTCTTCGCGATCCCCTGGGGACTGCGCTCGCTGGAGCATTTCGGAAAGTTCATCCCCCTGAGCTACGGAACAGGCGATCCCGTGCTCCGCGGGACCTATCAGGGAGTGGGCTACCCGGAGGATGAGGAGCTGGACCTGGAGGAGAACGTCACTGCCGTGATGCGCCGGGACTATGCCGAGTACTATCGGGACGAGCCACAGCCCTATCCGGAGGATGCCGACGACCCCTGGATCGCGCTGTACGATCCGAAGGGGGAAGTCAAGGACCTGGACCAGGCCCAGTATCTGTCCCTGGAGGCCGACAGCGTGAAAGCGCGGTACCGTCTGCGGGAATGGTGGGCACGGGACCCCAAGGGACTGCTGATCTCCTACCTTTTCATCAAGCCCCGCTGGATGCTGAACTGGTCCTGGGCTTGGGAGGAGGCGTTCCATGTGCCCTACGAGGTGCTGCATCGGATCAGCCAGCTGAACTTCATCCTCTGTGTGTTGGGCGTGGGCTTCTCGTTCCTGCTGCGTCGGGCACGGGCCCCGATGGTCTTCCTTGCGGGGGCCTATTGGATCTGCGTGTACATCCACGCCCTGGCTTATGTGACAGACCGGTATGCCAGCACGCTGATCGGGCTGCGCTTCATGATCGTGGGGATCGGCGCGGGCCTGCTGGTAGACTGGCTCCGACAGAGACGCCGCCGCACGGACGAACGCACAGAGCCCGGTACATG
>JAFZOC010000097.1 GCA_017550765.1 Oscillospiraceae bacterium | reverse complement strand
GGGGGAGCCCGCGAGGCCGGACCGCCCAGGCTGCCGCAGGCCAGACCGCCCAGGCTGTGCCGCCAGGCCGCGCCGAACAGGTCGCCCGCGCCGTCGTCCCGGGAAGGGGGCCCGAAAGGGCCCGCAAGGTGTGCTTATCGTGAAACGGATCAAAGTCTCCAACAACGTCATCCGCAGACTGCCCCGCTACCTGCGCAAGCTGGACGAGCTCAGCGAACAGGGCGTCACCCGCATCTCCTCCTCCGAGATGGGCCAGCAGCTGGGCCTCACCCCCTCCCAGATCCGCCAGGATCTCAGCTGCTTCGGCGAGTTCGGCCAGCAGGGCTACGGCTACCACGTCCCGGACCTGCGCGCCCACATCGCCGCCATCCTGGGCATGGACCGGGGCTTTCGCGCCGTGCTGGTGGGCGTGGGCAACATCGGCCGCGCCCTGGTGGACAACTTCTGCTTCCGCGACTGGGGCTTCGATCTGGCCGCCGCCTTCGACGTCCGCCCCGAGCTCATCGGCAGCACCGTCAACGGCGTGCCCGTCCTGTCCATGGACGAACTGCCCCGCTTCTTGGACGAGGAACAGGTCCACATCGCCGTCCTCGCCGTCCCCAAGGACGCCGCCGTCCCCGTGGCGGAGCTCCTCACCGATCACGGCGTCGACGCCATCTGGAACTTCACCAACGTGGAGCTCACCCAGCCCGACAGCCCCGTCATCGTCGAGAACATCCACTTCTCCGACAGCCTGCTGGCCCTGAGCTACTTCGTGGCCGACCGCATCGACGAGAAGACCGCCCAGGCCGCCCGCCGCGCCCGCCGCGCCGAAGGGGCCGACAGGCCGCCCGCCGAGAGCGACCGATAGCGACAGGCCCCGACGCACAGGCCGCAGGGCCGGGAGGCACGGCCTGACGGACCGGCCACCAGGGCCGCCCGCCCCGCTGCGCCGAGAGCGAGCCGGCGGGGGCGGTCGGGAGCCCGAAAGATCCCCACGACAGACCACGACGAACGCGACAGAACACGACAGACCACGACGAACACGACAGACCTCCCGCGGGGGGTCTGTCCTGGTATCCGGGAGCGGCCCACAGCCGCCCCGCGACCTCACGAGGAGGGAGCCCCATGCCCGAGCAGAGCCCCATGACGGAACAGAACGCCCCCGCTGCCGCCCGCAGCGGCCCCGCCGCCGGCGAGATCCCCATGTCCGAGCCCATCGCCGCCATCGCCACCGGCGCCCAGGTGGCCGCCATCGGCATCCTGCGCCTCTCCGGCGCGGGCGTCATCCAGATCGCCGGGCGCCTCTTCGCCCCCGCCCGGGGCGGCAGTCTGACCGAGCAGCCCGACCGGTATCTGGTCTACGGCCGCCTCTGCCGCCGGGACGGGAGCCTCCTGGATCTGTGCCTGGCCACCGTCAGCCGCGGCCCCCACAGCTACACCGGCGAGGACACCGTGGAGCTGCAGTGCCACGGCTCGCCCCTGCTGCTGCGCACCGCCCTGGAGGAGCTCTTCGCCCTGGGCGTCCGCCAGGCGGGCCCGGGCGAGTTCACCAAGCGCGCCTTCCTCAACGGCCGCATGGACCTCTCCGCCGCCGAGGCCGTGGCCGACCTCATCGACAGCGAGAGCGACGAGGCCCTGCGCAACGCCGCCGGGCAGCTCTCCGGCGCCATCCACCGCCGGGCCACGGAGCTGGGCGAGGATCTGGCCGCCATCTGCGCCCACTACCACGCCGTGCTGGACTGGCCCGACGAGGACATCCCCGACTTCGCCCTCCGGGACTACCGGGCGCGGCTCGCCCGGGCCCGGGAGGAGCTGCGGCGGCTCCTGCACAGCTTCGAGCGGGGCCGCCTGCTGAACAGCGGCATCCCCACCGCCATCGTGGGCCGGCCCAACGCCGGCAAGAGCTCGCTGCTGAACGCCCTGCTGGGCTACGAGCGGGCCATCGTCACCGCCGTCCCCGGCACCACCCGGGACACCATCGAGGAGCGGGCCCGCCTGGGCGGGATCTGCCTGCGCCTCATCGACACCGCCGGCATCCGCGACACCGACGACGCCGTGGAGCGCCTGGGCGTGGAGCGCAGCCGCCGGGCCCTGGAGCAGGCGGAGCTGGTCATCGCCGTGGTGGACGGCAGCGCCCCCCTCACCGACGAGGACCGGGCGATCCTCCGGGCCGCCGCCGAGGCCCCCCGGGCCCTGGTGGTCCGCTCCAAGCGGGATCTGGACCAAAGGGATCTGCCGCTGGAGACGCCGCTGCCGGTGGTCCCGGTCAGCGCCGTCACCGGCGAGGGGCTGGACGCCCTGGAGGCGCAGATCCAGGCCCTCTTCCCCCTGCCGGAGGCCCCCGCCGGGGAGATCCTCACCAACGCCCGCCAGCGGGACGCCGTGGCCCGGGCCGTCGAGGCCCTGGACGCCGCGCTCTCGGCGCTGGACCTGGGGATGGCCCCCGACGCCGTGCTCACCGAGGTGGAGGCCGCCATGGCCGCCCTGGGCGAGCTCACCGGCCGCAGCGTCCGGGAGGACGTCGCCGAGCAGATCTTCCGCCGCTTCTGCGTGGGGAAGTGAGCCGCGGGGACGCGGGGAGCGCGGGTCGCACAGGGCCCGGATGAAAAGCAGATGTCCCGGATGAAAAGCAGATGACCCGGATAGAGTGCAGAGGTCC
>JAFZOC010000096.1 GCA_017550765.1 Oscillospiraceae bacterium | reverse complement strand
ACGAACGTGATCGCCTGCACCATGCCCTGCTTCGGCACCTCCAGCCGCACCAAGTCCAACGCCGTCGTTGTTGCCGAGCAGCTCGGCTGCGAGGTGCGCGTCATCGATATCAGCAAGGCCGTGCTGCAGCACTTCGACGACATCGGCCACGCCCACGACGACTACTCCATCGCCTTCGAGAACGCCCAGGCCCGGGAGCGCACCCAGGTCCTCATGGACATCGCCAACAAGGTGAACGGCCTGGACGTGGGCACCGAGGATCTCAGCGAGTACATCGACGGCTGGTGCACCTACAACGGGGACCACACCAGCATGTACGACGTGAACCTGGGCCTGACCAAGACCCAGGTGCGCGCCGCGGTGGGCCACATCGCCGCGACGACCCAGGACCGGGTGCTCAAGGCCGCCCTCTACGACGTGCTGGACTGCCCCGTGACCCCGGAGCTGCTGCCCATCCACGACGATCTGATCGAGCAGAAGAGCGAGGACGCGGTGGGCTCCTACGCCCTGCAGGACTTTTTCACCTACCATATCCTGCAGGAGGGCTCCGCCCCCTCCAAGGTCTTCCGTCTGGCCAAGGCCGCCTACGGCGACGAGTTCACCGACGAGGAGCTCAAGCGCTGGCTCACCAGCTGGTGCAAGCGCCTCTTCTCCCAGCAGTTCAAGCGCAGCTGCCTGATGGACGGCCCGGCGGTGATGGCCTTCTCGGTCTCCCCCCGCAGCGGCTGGCTCATCCCCTCCGACGCGGAGGCGGCGCTGTTCCTGAAAGACCTGGAGAAGATCTGATCGGGCATATACTGAAAAAGACCAGACATATACTGAAAAAGACGCTGCGTCCTTGCGACGCAGCGTCTTTTCCTGTCGCGGTCTATAAGAAACCAGGGCCAGAGCGTCCCCGGCGGGCAGCCGCGCATCCGCCGGGCAGCCCCTCAGTCCGCCGGACAGTCCCCTCAGTCCTCCGGGCCGTCTCCCGCCGGGGCTCCCCCCTCCGGGGCCTTCTCATACCGCGCGAAGACCGGCTCGATCAGGAAAGTGGCCAGCCAGGCTGCGAGGCCCGGCAGGACCATGATCGGCAGGCCGAAGCGCAGGCAGAGCCAGGCGCTGCCGCCGATGAGCAGGGCCAGGGCCGCCGAGCGCAGGATGTGCCCGAAGGCCAGGCGCAGGGCGGTGACGTTGAGGCCCAGGGTGCCGAAGGTGAAGCGGGAGAGGGTCGGGAAGACCCAGGCCAGTACGCAGAGCGCGAAGAAGCCCAGCACCGCTGTCGTGATGACCGGGACCGCGGCGCGGCTCTCCCCCTCCGGCAGCGCGGCGGCCAGGGCGCGGCGGAGCAGCCAGAGCAGGGCCAGGACGGCGATCCAGAGCAGGGTCGAGAGGATCCCGCTCTTCAGCTCTCGCTTGAAGGTCGTGAAAAAGCGGCTGAGCAGGGCGTCGTCCCTCCGGCGCAGGGCGTGGACCGCCGTATCGTAGAGGGCGGTGGTGGCGCTGCCGACGGTGAGCACCGGGATACAGCAGGTCCCCCACAGGAGGCTGAGCATCAGCAGATCGCCCAAGGCCCCCAGCGGCTTCCAGATCCCACGCTCCGGGTCGAAAACGCGGCGGGCCATCAGCCCAGGAGCTCCGGCACCAGCTCGGCCAGCTTTTCCGCCAGCTGGGCGTGCCCCCTCCGGGACAGGTGGGTGAAGTCGAGGGCGTTGAACTCGCAGTCGGCGGCGTTGAAATAGTGGACGCCATTGCGCTTGGCCACCGCCTCCAGGTACGGCGGCAGCGCGACGGATCTCTCCACGCAGCCCGGCCCCATCACCTCGTCATGGAAGCCCTCGCCCAGGGGCGGCGGGCAGATGACCAGAATGTTGGGCCGTCCCCCGCGCCAGGCGGGAACGGTCTTGGCCTTCAGCAGCAGGCGCTCCATACCCACGGCGATGGCCGCCGCGTTGGCGCCGAAGCGCTCCTTGGTGTCGTTGGTGCCCAGCATGACGATCAGCAGGTCCACCGGCTCGTGGCTCATCAGGCAGGAATAGATGCTGTCCAGGCCGGACATGCTCTCATGCAGAGGGTCGGGGAACACCGTGGTGCGGCCGGAGAGGCCCTCCTCCAGCACCAGGCAGCCCTCGCCCAGCCGCTTTTGCAGCAGGCAGGTCCAGCGTTCGTCTTCGTTGAAGCGGTCGCCGCCGTCGGCGCAGTCCGCGGGATCGGCGCAGTAGCCGTGGGTATTGGAGTCTCCGAAACAGACGATGTGTTTTTTCATTGTTTGCCCCTTTTCCGCGCCGTGAGCGGCGCTATAGTCTTCGCGCAGGATCTTGCGGACATTATACCATCCGTTCCGGCTTTTGTCAGCCCCGTTTCGGAGAAAATTTTCAAAAAATATATTCTTGAAATTTTCTTTCACAGCTGGTAAACTATGGAGCAGAGGACTTATCCTTTCAGACTTGAGGATCGGAGGACGATGTTCGATGGATCGGACGAAACTTACGGAGAGCCGGCAGTGGATCCGGGAGGAACTGGACCGCTGCGTGGCGTTCTGGCTGAAAAACGGCATGGACCCGGTGAACGGCGGGGTCTACACCTGCCTGGACCGGAAAGGGGATATCTTCTCCACCGACAAGAGCGTATGGATGCAGGGCCGCTGCGGCTGGATCTTCGCCTGGCTCTGCCATCTCTACGGTCCGAAGGAGGAGTGGCTGGCCGCCTCCAAGAGCTGCCTGGATTTCATGGAGGCCCACTGTCTGGACCATGAGGCCGGCGAGCGCTTGTACTTCACCGTCACCGACGAGGGCGCGCCCCTGCGTCTGCGGCGCTACTATTTCTCCGAGGCCTTCTACGCCATGGCCAACGCCGAGTATCACGGCGTCACCGGGGACCGGGACTGCCTGCTGCGGGCCCGCCGGGCCTACGACCTGTACTGGGACCTGGCCCACGGCATGCCCGACCCCACGGGGCTGGGCCCCAAGACCATCCCCGAGACCCGCACAGGCCGGGCCTTCGGCATACCCATGATCTATCTGAACGTGACCAGCGTCATGCTCCGGACGGATCCGGAGCGGCGGGAGCTCTACGAGCAGCGGGCCGCCGCCTGCGTGGAGGACATCTTCCGCTATCATGTGAAGGACGATCTGGGCTGCGTGCTGGAGAACGTGGGCCCCGACGGGGAGGCCCGTCTGGACTTCACCGAGGGGCGCATCGTGAACCCCGGCCACGACATCGAGGGCGTCTGGTTCCTTCTGGAGCACGCCAGGCGCACCGGCGACACGGCCCTGGTGGAGCGCGCCGCCACGATCTTCGACCGGGCGATCGAGGCCGGCTGGGACGAGCGATACGGCGGTCTGCTGTACTTCATCGACTGCCTGGGCCGTCCTCCTGAGGCCTATGAGCACGACATGAAGCTCTGGTGGCCCCACGACGAGATCCTCATCTCCTCCCTGATGCTCTACCGCGACACCGGGCGGGAGAAGTATCTGGACTGGTTCTTCAGGACCCTGGAGTACTGCAAGGCCCATTTCTCCGACCCGGTCTACGGCGAGTGGTATGGCTATCTGCGCCGGGACGGCCTGCCCACCGAGCCTCCCTGCAAGGGCTCGACCTTCAAGGGCCCCTTCCATCTGCCCCGGATGCTGAGCATGGTGGACCAGATGCTGGGCGAAGTGCTGGAGGCCTGAACATGGCGGAGAGCGTATTCGACAAGATCGGCCAGGGTTACTACGACCTGACCGCCGCGGAAAAGCGGACGGCCGACTTCATATTAGCCAACCGGGATCGTTGTCAGTACCTGTCCATCGCAGAACTGGCTGAGCTGAGCGGCGTGGCCGAGGCCACCGTCTCCCGTTTCTGCCGCCGTCTGGGCTATAAGGGCTTCAACGCCTTCAAGCTGGCCATCGCCAACGCTTCTTCCGGTCCCGCTCCCGACGAGGACCTGCTCTCCGGCCCGATCGAGGCCAGCGACAGCGTGGAGGAGATGTGCCAGAAGCTCTACTCCGCCGAGCAGGACGCCCTGCGCCAGACGCTGGAGCTCATCGAGCCGGACACGATCAGCCGGGCCGCCGAGCTGCTCCGTCAGGCCGGCCGGGTGGTCTGCATGGGCCAGGGCGGTTCCATGCTGCTGGCAGAAGTCGCCAGTCACCTCTTCTCCACCGTCAGCGGCAAATTCTCCGCCATCGCGGACTCCCACTCCCAAGTGATGACCGCGGTGAACATGGATCCGGGCGACGCGATCCTCTTCTTCTCCTGGTCCGGCGCCACCCGGGACATGCTGGATACCATGCGGGCCGCCAAGACCCGGGGCGTGGCCCTGGTGCTGATCACCCGCTTCCCCAAGTCGCCGGGGGCGGAGCTGTCCGATCTGGTGCTCTGCTGCGGATCCAATGAGGGCCCGCTGCAGCTGGGCTCCGTGCCGGCCAAGATCGCGCAGCTGTTCCTGATGGATGTGCTCTTCTCCGAGTTCTGCCGCCGGGATCTGAAGACCTGCCGCCAGTGCAAGGAGCGCATCGCCGCCGCCATAGAGAACAAGCACCTTTGAGACGTCCCTCCGGGCCGCTCCGGCTAGTGCATAGACATCCCTCCGGACTGCTTCCACGACTTCCACGATATGTTCAATGAGACGGGACCGCCGACGGCGGTCCCGTTTTCGTCGTCTCTGCCGGCTTGTCGTCTCCGTTGCCTTCGGCATTTTATCCAGATCCGGCCTCCCGATCTTGTGGATAGCATAAAAATTATTTTCATTCTCTCTTTTTTCTGAAATTTATTTTCATTTATCCATTGACATTCGTTCTTTGCTCTGTTACAATCTCATCGTGATCCCCTGAAAGGGGGCAGTGTGCCCCCGCGCGGGGCTTTTCGTCCAAAAAATAAGGAGGAACAAAATGAAGAAACTGCTTGCTCTGCTTCTCGCGCTCTGCATGGTCCTTGCCCTGGCTGCCTGCGGCGGCGGCAACACCCAGCAGACCACCACCGGCACCACCGGCACCACCGGCGAACAGCCCGCTGCCACCGGCGCCACCGAGATCACCCTCTGGACCTACCCCATCGGCAACTGGGGCAACGAGGAGACCGTCAAGGCTCTCACCGACGCTTTCACCGCCGAGACCGGCATCGCTGTCAAGGTCGAGTACCTGACCTACGCTGACGGCGACGACAAGGTCAACACCGCTCTCACCGCCAAGCAGGCTCCCGACCTCATCATGGAAGGTCCCGAGCGTCTGGTCACCAACTGGGGCGTCAACGGCTACATGGTCGACATCAAGGACATGTTCGACGACACCGACAAGAGCGAGATCAACGCCGCCGCTCTGGCTGCCTGCTACGCTCCCAACGGCGCCGCCTACGAGTATCCCGTCGTTATGACCGCCCACTGCATGGCCATCAACTACACCGCCTTCAAGGAAGCCGGCGCTGACAAGTTCGTCGACGTCGACACCCACACCTGGACCACCGAGCAGTTCTTCCAGGCTGTCCAGGCTCTCTATGACCACTACGGCGACACCGTCGGCGCGCTGTACTGCAGCGGCCAGGGCGGCGACCAGGGCACCCGCGCTCTCGTCAACAACCTCTACGGCGGCACTTTCACCACTGCTGACCACACCGCTTACACCTGGGACGACGCCAAGAACATCCAGGCTCTGAAGGCCCTGTACGATCAGGACGGCATCGCTTTCGATCCCTCCATCAACGGCGGCGAAGAGATCGCCAACTTCTACAACGGCATCTTCAAGATGGCTTTCTGCTGGAACATCGCCCAGCAGCTCAACCCCAACTCTGCCGGCACCGGCGCTGGCCTGACCGCCAACGGCGACGAGATCGTCTTCATGGCCTTCCCCTCTGAGGACGGCACTGCCAAGCTGCAGGGCGGCATCTGGGGCTTCGGCATCTTCAACAACGGCGACGATGCCAAGATCGAAGCCGCCAAGACCTTCATCAAGTACATGTGCGACAGCGAGCACACCGCTGACGCCGTCCGCGCCTCCAACTTCTTCGCCGCCCGCTCCGCTGCTGAGGGCACCGATCTCTCCGGCGTGTGGGCTGACAACGAAGTCATGAACGAGTACACCAAGATCCTGCCCATGCTGGGCGACTACTACCAGGTCACCACCAACTGGCCCACCGCCCGTACCGCGTGGTGGAACATGCTCCAGCAGGTCGGTGCTTCCGACGGCAGCGAGGATGCCATCACCGCCGCTGTTGCCGATTTCTGCGGCCAGGCCAACACCCCCGTCGCCTGATCTGCGGACTGACCGTTTTCTCTGAACTAAGGGTCGCGCGCCCCATGCCGCATGCGCGGCATGGGGCGCGTTCCACTTGCCCCGGCGTCCCATCTTGATCGAAGTGAGGTGCTGCACCTTGACCCAGACAATGAGCCCCCGCCTCCGTCGGCGGGAAAACATCAGCGGCTACCTGTTCCTCCTGCCCAGTCTGGTCTTCTTCCTGGGCTTCGTCGTCTACCCCATGCTCATGTGCATCTGGACCAGTTTCACCGATGCCAACATGAACTCCAACACCGTCGACAGTTTCATCGGCCTCGCCAACTACGTGGAGCTCTGGCAGGACCCGGTCTTTCTGAAAGCCCTGGTCAACACCATCATCATCGTGGTGGTCAGCGTCCCCGTGGTCTGCATCTTCTCCCTGTGGGTCGCCTCCGCGATCTATCGCATGAAAGAAGGCCCCCTCAGTTTCTTCCGCGTGGTCTTCTACCTGCCGGTGGTCACCGGCTCCGTCGCCGTCACCGTGGTCTGGAAGTGGATGTACAACAACTACTACGGCATCTTCAACTACCTGCTGAAGAACGGCGGCCTTATCGAAAAGAACATCAACTGGCTGGGCGACCCGAAGTACGCTCTCGCCTGTATCATCATCATCCTGCTGACCACCTCCGTGGGCCAGCCCATCGTCCTGTACGTCTCGGCTCTGAGCAATGTGGACAACTCTCTGGTGGAGGCCGCCGAAGTGGACGGCGCCAACAACATGCAGGTCTTCTGGCGCATCAAGTGGCCCCAGATCATGCCCACCACGCTGTATATCCTGGT